>NZ_BCBD01000125.1:0-15963 GCF_001320345.1 Pseudomonas sp. NBRC 111127
CTGGCGCAGGGGCTGCACGCGGTACGCATTGGCGAGTGGGGCTATTACGAAACCGTGCTGGCCCCCTTGGACAAACAGTGGCTGGTAGAGCTGCATTCGCCGCCCGACCCGTTCGACATCAACGTATTGTCCTGGGGGGTGACCGTCTTGATCGGTGCCGCCATGCTCGGCTGCCTGCTGCTGTGGGTGTGGCCGCACTGGCGTGACCTGGAGCGCCTGAAGGAAACCGCACGGCGCCTGGGCCAGGGTCACATGGCCGAGCGTACGCACATCTCGCCGCACTCCAACATCGGTGAGCTGGCCGGGGTGTTCGATACCATGGCCAGCGACCTTGAGCGGCACGTCAACCAGCAACGCGAGCTGCTCAATGCGGTGTCGCACGAGCTGCGTACGCCGTTGACCCGGCTCGACTTCGGCCTGGTGCTGTTGTTCGACGAAGTGCCGCCAGCCAGCCGCAAGCGCTTGCTGGAACTGGTTGGCCATGTGCGCGAGCTGGATGAGCTGGTGCTGGAATTGTTGTCGTACAGCCGGCTGTACAACGCCGACCAGGCCCGCGAGCGGGTCGAGGTGTCGTTGCTGGAACTGGTCGACAGCGTGCTGGGGGGCTTCGCCGAGGAGCTCGATGGCCGTGGCATCCAGTGGGAAGTTCGCGCCGAAAGCGAGCTACCCCGCTTTGTGCTGGACCCGCGGCTCACCGCCCGGGCCGTGCAGAACCTGGTGCGCAATGCCATGCGTTACTGTGACCAAAACCTGTTGCTGCGCTTGTGCCTGGACCAGGACGGCGCGTGCCTGCTGACGGTGGAAGACGACGGTATCGGCATTCCGGTAGCGGAGCGGGAGCGGATCTTCCAGCCGTTCTACCGGCTGGACCGCAGCCGTGACCGGAACACCGGTGGTTTTGGCCTGGGCTTGGCGATCAGCCGGCGTGCGATCGAAGGCCAGGGCGGTACGTTGACTGTCGCACAGTCGGCGCTGGGCGGGGCGCAGTTCCGCATCCGCTTGCCTGCCCGTTAGCAGGCGGCAGGGGCGTACAGGCTTTTTCTTCTCGGCCAGTTCTTGTAGGTTTACAGCTCTTCAAACCAGGGAGCTGAACATGCAAGGCAAGGCACGCAAGATCGTTCAGGCCATTCTTTACGAGGCCATCGCCGTCGCCTGCGTGGCCCCGGCACTGGCGTTGGCGTTCGGCGCCGGCATGGCGCAATCCACAGTGCTGTCGGTGCTGATGTCAGGCATCGCCATGAGCTGGAACATGGGTTACAACTGGGTGTTCGAGCGCTGGGAGGCGCGCCAGCAGCGGCGTGAACGTACGTTCACCCGGCGCCTGCTGCACGCCCTGGGCTTCGAGGGTGGGTTGGTGCTGATCCTGCTGCCGCTGGTGGCCTACTGGCTGAACGTCAGTCTCTGGGCGGCGCTGCTCACCAACCTGGCATTGTTCGTGTTCTTCTTCGTCTACGCCTTCGTGTTCCAGTGGGGCTTCGACAAAGTGTTCGATGTGCCGCTGTCGGCGCAGCAAGCCAAGTGTTGACGTGGGCCTGCGCGGCAGGCTAAGTTCCTGGCCTATGAACACCTACCTACACGTGAACGCCATCATTATTACCGCCATTATCAGCTTGGCGGGCTAGCGCGTACGTGCACCGAACCCGCCCTGGAGGCGGGTTTTTTCTCTCTGACTCCTGGGCAACGTAAAAAAGCCAAGGAGTCATCGATGACCAGCTTCAGCACCCCCCGTACCCCAGCAACCCCCCAGCAACTGCTGTCGGAGCATGTGCGGCGCATTCTTGCCGCGCCGGTGTACGACCTGGCTATCGAAACGCCGCTGCAAGCTGCCCCGGCCTTGTCTGCCCGCCTGGGTAACCAGGTGTTGCTCAAGCGTGAAGACCTGCAGCCGACTTTCTCGTTCAAGATCCGCGGTGCCTACACCCGCCTGTCGCGGCTTGGCACCGCGCAACGCGAGCGCGGGGTCATCACGGCGTCGGCGGGCAACCATGCCCAGGGCGTGGCCCTGGCAGCTGCGCACTTGGGTATGCAGGCCACCATCGTCATGCCCACCACCACACCGTCGTTGAAGGTGGAGGGGGTGCGCTCACGCGGTGGCCATGTGGTGTTGCATGGCGAGAGCTTCCCGCATGCCCTGGCCCATGCCTTGAAACTGGCCGACCAGGCCGGCGCCACCTTCGTGCCGCCGTTCGATGACCCCGATGTCATCGCTGGCCAGGGTACGGTGGCCATGGAAATACTGCGCCAGCACCCGGGTGCGCTGGACGCCATCTTCGTGCCGGTGGGCGGCGGTGGCCTGATCGCCGGTATCGCCGCCTACGTGAAGTACCTGCGCCCCGAGGTAAAAGTGATTGGCGTCGAGCCGGACGACTCCAATTGCCTGCAAGCGGCCATGGCAGCGGGGGAGCGGGTGGTCCTGCCGCAGGTGGGCAGCTTTGCCGATGGGGTGGCGGTGGCGCAGGTCGGCGCGCATTGTTTCGAGTTGTGCCGGCATTTCGTCGACGAGGTGCTGACGGTGAGCAGTGACGAGCTGTGCGCAGCGATCAAGGATATCTATGATGACACCCGTTCCATCACCGAGCCTTCCGGCGCATTGGCGGTGGCCGGGATCAAGCAGTATGTGGCGCAGCACGGTGCACAAGGGCAGACCCTGGTGGCGATCGATTCTGGCGCCAACGTCAACTTCGACCGTTTGCGCCATGTGGCCGAGCGCGCCGAACTGGGCGAGCAGCGCGAGGCAATCATTGCAGTGACCATCCCGGAGCAACCCGGCAGCTTCCGGGCGTTCTGCCAGGCACTAGGGAAACGCCAGATCACCGAGTTCAACTACCGCTACTACCCCGGCCAGCAGGCGCGCCTGTTCGTCGGGGTGCAGACCCACCCGGTGCACGACCCGCGCAAGCAACTGCTGGCCAGCCTGGCTGGGCAGGGTTACAGCGTACAGGACCTGACCGACAACGAGTTGGCCAAGCTGCATGTGCGCCATACCGTGGGCGGTCATGCCGCCCCGGGGGCTACTGAGCGGGTGCTGCGCTTCGAGTTCCCGGAACGGCCAGGCGCGTTGCTGGGTTTTCTGGAGCGCTTGGGCAAGCACTGGAACATCAGCCTGTTCCATTACCGCAACCATGGCGCGGCCCAGGCCCGGGTGCTCGCCGCCCTGGAAGTGCCGGCGCAAGAGCTGGCGGGCTTGCCAATGGCGCTGGATGCCATGGGCTACCAGTACTGGGATGAGACCGACAACCCGGCCTACACACTGTTCCTGGGCTGAGCCGGGTTGGCGGGTACGCGGTCAAGCGGACCCGCCGCGCCGTTCAGCGTGCACCGCGCCCGTAGGCCTGGCTGATGCGGTCGATGACCATGGCCAGGGCGACGATCGCCAGCCCGGCTTCCACACCCTGGCCCACGTTCAAGGTCTGGATACCGGCCAGCACATCCTCACCCAAGCCGCGCGCGCCGATCATCGACGCCACCACCACCATCGACAAGGCCATCATCACCGACTGGTTCAGCCCGGCCATGATGCTGGGCAGCGCCAGCGGCAGGGCTATACGCCGCAACCGCTGCCAGCGGCTGGCGCCCAGCCCATGGGCGGCCTTCAGCAACGACGGGTCGATCTGGCTCAGGCCCAGCTGGGTCAGGCGCACCAAGGGTGGCAGGGCGTAGATCAGGGTGGCGAATACTGCCGGCACCTTGCCCAGCCCAAACAGCATCAGCACCGGGATCAGGTACACGAACGCCGGCAGTGTCTGCATCACATCCAGAACCGGCAGCAACAACCGCCTGGCCAGTGGCCGGGCGGCCAGCAGGATGCCCAGCGGTACGCCAACCAGTACGCACAAACCCGTACTCACCAGCACCAAGGCCAGGGTCTGCAGCAGTTTGTCCCACAGCCCGAGCATACCGATCAGTGCCAGCAGGGCCACCAGCACCGCGCTGCGCAGCAGGCTGCGACTGGCGTGCCAGGCCAGCAGGCCGACCATCGCCAGCAGCAGCCACCAAGGCACAAGGCGCAGCAGGTTCTCCAGCCCGACCAGCACCTGCAGCAACTGGTCCGACACGTTGCGCAAGTGGTCACCGTAGTGCAACACCAGCCAGTCGACCACGCGGTTGACGCTGTCAGCGATGGAAAACTGCAAGGCTTGAGGGAAACCGCCGCTCACAGGCTGGCCTCGACCTTGGCGGCGATATCGGCGGGCAGCCAGGCCTTCCATACCTCGCGGTTATCGCGCAGGAAGGCCAGCGCGGCTTCGCGCGGTGGCGTGCGCTTTTCACTCGTGTTCGCCAGCGCCTGGTTCAGGCGCTGGATTGGCAAGTCGACCTGCTCGAAGACACGCACAAGGTCTGGGTAGCCATCGCGAAAAGCCTTGGACACCCCGATCGACAACTTCGCCGGCAGCGACTGGCTGCCTTGGGGGTTGGGGTTGCTTGCATCGGTTAGGGTGGCCCAGGCGTGGGCATCGAACGGGGGTTCTTGCAGGCGTACGAGCTTGTAACGGCCCATGAGTGGGGTAGGGTTCCAGTAGTAGAACAGCACGGGCTGGCCACGGCGGATGGCCGAGGTGATTTCAGCATCCATGGCGGCACCGGAGCCACTGCGGAAGTTGGTGTACAGCTCATTCAAACCGTAAGCCTTGAGCTTCTGGCTGTTCACGGTTTCGGAGGTCCAGCCGCTGGGGCTGTTGAGGAAGCGGCCTTTGCCGGGCGACTCGGGGTCGCGAAACACCTGCGGGTAGCGCTTGAGGTCCTGGACTTGGCGCAGGTCGGGGGCACTGGGCTCGATACCCCGGGCAGGATCGCCCTCTATGACATAGGCCGGCACCCACCAGCCTTCTTCGGCATTTTTTACCGTGTCGCCCAAGGCGAATACCTGGCCGGCCTGCTCGGCCTTGACCCAGGCGGGGCTGCGCCCGGCCCACTCCTCGGCGATGACCTGAAGGTCGTTACGTGCCAGCGCCACCTCCATGCTGACCGTGCTGCCGGGCAGGGTGTCGGTGGGGTAGCCGTAGCCGCGCTCGACAATCAGCCGCAATATCTCGGTGGTGAGTGCGCCGCTTTCCCAGCTGATGGCGCCGAAATGAATGGGGGCGGGCTGGTCGGCCGCTGCTGCGCTATCGGTGCTGGCCAGGCCAACAGTCAGCAGCAGCCCGGCCAGGAGCGCGGGGATTGTTTTCATGTGCACCTCGTCGTCGACAGTGCGGCAAGTGTAGACGACGAGGTTGGGCTGCCCTGGGGGCCACTGGCGCCCCCAATGCTTCAGACGCGGAACTGGTCCATCAGCGCCTGCTGCTGGTTGGCCAGGCTGTTCAGCGACTGGCTGACCCGGGCTGACTCATTGGCCTGGCCGGACAGCGATTCGGTCACGTCACGAATGGTGGCCACGTTGCTGTTGATTTCCTCGGCCACCGCGCTTTGTTCCTCGGCGGCCGAGGCAATCTGCAGGTTCATGTCGGTGATCACCGTCACCGCCTGGCCGATGCGCTGCAGCGCGGTCACCGCCTGGCCGACCTGCTCGACACCGCCCTGCGCCTGGCGGTGGCTCTGGTCCATGGCTCCGACCACTTCGCGGGTGCCGTTCTGCAGCGCCTCGATCACCTGGCGGGTTTCTTCCACCGACTCCTGGGTGCGTTGGGCGAGGTTGCGCACCTCGTCCGCGACCACGGCAAAGCCCCGGCCGGCCTCGCCGGCGCGCGCTGCCTCGATGGCGGCGTTGAGCGCCAGCAGGTTGGTCTGTTCGGCAATCGAGCGGATCACTTCCAGCACCGAACCGATCTTCTCGCTGTTCTGTGCCAGGCCCTCGACCTCGGCCATGGCATCGCTCATGTTGGCGGCCAGGGCGTCGATGCTGCTGGTGGTCCGATCGATCACCGCCAGGCCTTCACGGGTGGCCTGGTCGGCATCGCGTGCCGCCTGGGCGGCCTGGGCGGCGCTGCGTGCCACATCCTGGGCGGTGGCGCTCATTTCATGCGAAGCGGTGGCTACCTGGTCGACCTGGCGGTACTGCTGCTCCATGCCGGCGCTGGTTTCAGTCGCGATCGCCGAAGACTGGTCGGCGGTACCCCGGGCGGCCTGCACCGAGCGTTTCACCTCGGCGATGGTCGGTTGCAGCTTGTCGAGAAAACGGTTGAACCAGCCGGCCAGTTCACCGAGTTCGTCCTGCTTCTGGTAAGCCAGGCGCCGGGTGAGGTCACCTTCGCCGCTGGCGATATCCTTGAGCATGGCGGCCACGCCAAGAATCGGCCGGGTGACCCCGCGCGCCATCAGCCATACCAGCAGCAGGCCGGCGATCGCGGCAGCCAGGCCCAGGCCGAGTTCCAGCAAGGTTCCGCTGGTGTTCAGTGTGTCCAGTTCCTGCTTCAGTGCTTCAGCGGGGCCGGTCAGGGCATTTTCCGGCACATCCAGCAACACGCCCCAGGGCTGGGCATCAGGGATTGGCCGGAACGCGGCCAGCACTTTCAGGCGCTGCTGGTCATGCAGGATGCTCAGCTTGCCAGCGGCCAGCCTGCGCACCAGTTCGGCGCCATGGGCCGGGTCGACCTGGTCGACGCGCTGGGCCAGCTTGCTGGCGTCGGCGCTGTAGCCGGCCAGCAGGCCGACCGGGCTGAGAATGCCGACCCGGGTGCGGCCCTCGTACAGGTTGCGGCTGGCCTCTTCGCTGAGTGCCTGCAGGCTGTTGAGGTTGATGTCGATGGACAGCGTGGCGATGATCTTGCCATTGACCGTCAGCGGGAAAACGATACTGGTCATCAGCACTTGCTGGCCGTCGATGGCATAGAAGTACGGCTCCACCACACACACCTTGCCGGTAGTGCGCGGGCATACCCACCAGGTGTTGGCCGGCTGGCCACTGGGGCCGATCTCGGTGTTGGCCATGTCATGTTCAGGCAGTGCCATAGCCGTCAGCTGGCCGGCACGCGGCTGCGACCAGTACAGGGCGAAGCGCCCTGTCTCGTTGCTGCCCAGTTCCGGTTTGTCGGCGAACAGGTTGTCCTTGTTGTCCAGTGCATTGGGCTCGAACACCAGTGACAGGCCAAGCAGGTCGGGGTTGGCCTGCAAGGCGGCGCGTACCTGGCGCGTCATGTCCTCGCGCAGGTCGAAGGCATCGAGAAAGCGCTTTTCGGCCTGTTCGCGCAGGAACAGCACCTGGCGGGCGAAACCGGCACCGTACTGGTAGGCGTCCATGAACTGGCGGCGAATGTTCAACGCCTGTACTTCACCTTGCGACTCGATGCGCGACTGCGCCGCCTCGGTCAACATCTGCATGCTGCTGGCCTTGACCAGGTCCGAGCTGTGGTCCATGCGGTACAGCGACAGGCCGACGAGCAGGGTGACGATGCTGGCCAGGCAAAGGCCGGCGAGCAGAGTGATCTTCCACTGGATGGAGAGTTGTCGCAAAGGCATGGGGCGGTTCCCTTTTTCAATGCAGTAAGGGTTATGGCTTTGGGCAGGGTGGGCAGGTCGTGGGGGCAGGCAAGTGGCCCCAACATCACCGTATCGGCGCTGTAGGATTTTTCTTTATTCAAACATTCAATTTAAATTTTTCGCCGGTGAAATCCGCCGCAACCTGGCAATTTTGACATCTGCCGCCCACTGCTTCAGAGTTCGCGCTTTTTTCTGTCGTAAAGAGGTAAGCCCACCATGAATGCAGTGATCGCCGCGGTCGGCATCATGCTGATACTCAGCCTGTCCCGCGTGCACGTGGTCATCGCCCTGATCATTGGCGCCCTCGTCGGCGGCCTGACCGGTGGCCTGGGAATGGAAGGCACACTCAAGGCCTTCAACGGCGGCCTCGGTGGTGGGGCCACGGTGGCCTTGTCCTATGCATTGCTGGGCGCCTTTGCCGTGGCGATCGCCAAGTCCGGCCTGGCCCATGCCCTGGCCGACCGCGCCCTGGCCATGATCGACCGCCAGGGCCATGCCAATGCTGGCAAGCTCAAGTGGCTGATGATCGGCCTGATGCTGGCGGTGGCGGTGTCGTCGCAGAACATCCTGCCCATTCACATCGCCTTCATCCCGCTGCTGGTGCCGCCGCTGCTGTATGTGCTGACCCGCCTGCGCATCGACCGGCGGCTCATCGCCTGCGTGATCACCTTCGGCCTGATTACCCCCTACATGTTCCTGCCGGTGGGCTTTGGCAACATTTTCCTCAACGAAATCCTGTTGGCCAACGTGGCCCGCGCCGGTGTCGACGTGAGCGGCGTCAACGTCACCCACGCCATGGCGATCCCGGCTGCCGGCATGCTTGTCGGCCTGTTGCTGGCCGTGTTCGTCAGCTACCGCAAGAAACGCGACTACGACCTGGCACGCATTGCCCAGGTGGAGCAGGTGAGCGTGCAGTACAACCCGGTGACGCTGCTGGTGGCCGGGCTGGCGATTGCGGCCGCGTTCATCGTGCAACTGCTGCTCGATTCGATGATCATCGGCGCCATGGTCGGCTTTCTGATCTTCTCGTTGTCGGGCATCGTCAAGTGGCGCGACACCGACGACCTGTTCACCGAGGGCATGAAGATGATGGCCATGATCGGCTTCATCATGATCGCTGCCTCGGGCTTTGCCGAGGTGATGAAGGCCACGGGCGAGGTGAACAGCCTGGTGCAGGCTTCGGCGCAGTGGATCGACCACAGCAAGGGCGTAGGTGCCTTGCTGATGCTGTTGGTGGGGCTGCTGGTGACCATGGGCATCGGTTCGTCGTTTTCCACCGTGCCGATCCTGGCTGCGATCTTCGTACCACTGTGCGTCCAACTGGGCTTCGACCCGCTGGCCACGGTATGCATCGTCGGCACTGCCGGTGCCCTGGGTGATGCCGGCTCGCCGGCGTCGGACTCCACCCTGGGGCCGACCTCCGGGCTCAACGTGGATGGCCAGCACCACCACATCTGGGACACCGTGATCCCGACCTTCATCCATTACAACCTGCCGTTGCTGGCGTTCGGCTGGCTGGCGGCCATGACCTTGTAGGCGGGGCGGGCGTCAGCCTTTGCCAGGCGGCGGCGAAATGCGGTTGAGCACGGTGCTGCCGTCCTTGCTGCGGGTCAGGTAGACCGGCAGCACCTTGGGCAGGTTGTTGACCAGGCGTTCCACCTCGCGGGTATTGTAGACACCGCTGATGCGGATGCGCCCGGTGCTGGCATCGGCCAGCCGCAACGGCGCGTCGAGGTAGCGGTTGATCACCGGTAGTGCCTGTTCCAGGCTGAGGTTGTCGAGCACCAGCTTGCCGCTGCGCCAGGCCAGGCTATTGCCGACGTCGCCGCTCTGTTCCAGTTGCGGTTCGAAGTCGCCCTTGTGGTAGCTGGCCTGCATGCCAGGGCCAAGGCGATAGCCGCCGGCGCTGCCGTCGCTGGAGACCAGCACCGAACCTTCCAGCAACGTGACCTTGACCTGATCACGATACTTCCACACGTTGAACTGGGTGCCGGTCACGCGCGTCTGGCCGCGGCCGGCGCGCACGATGAACGGGTGGCTGCTGTCGTGCCAGACCTTGAAGAACGCTTCGCCACGCTTGAGTGTGACCTGGCGCTGGTCCTTGTAATTGAGGAAGGTCAGCTCGCTGTGCAGGTTGAGTTGCACCTGGCTGCCGTCGCTCAGGACCACGCTCTGCATGTGGTCAGTCGCTTCGAAGTGCTGGTAGCGATTGGGCAACCAACCCTGTTCCCAGCCGAACCAGCCCGCCAGTGGCAGCACGGCCAGGGCGATGGCGGCGGCAGAAGCCAGGGGCCGCCAGTTACGCCGGCGCCTGATGGCGATGGCCGCTGGGTTGACGTCCATGATCGTGGCGGTGCGCGGCAGCAGGTCGGCGGTTTGCCAGATTTCCAGCATGGCCTGGTATTCATCGGCATGCCTGGGGTCGGCCGCCTGCCAACGCAGGAATGCCTCGCGCTCGGCCGCCGTGCAATCGTCTGCATGCAAGCGCATGCACCAATGCGCGGCGGCGTCGGTGATCGCATCGTCAGGGGTGGGCTTGAGGCGGTTTTGGTTCATTGCGGCTCCGGGTTTTGCGCATTCTACCCTTGCGCATGGGCCCCGGAGAACCTGGGTAATGGCGAATGACTATCAGTTGTGCCGGTTTTCCGCTGGAATTGCAACGGTTTTGAGCGTTTGAGAACCTTTCGCGCCCGCCGTCAGAACTGCGCTGCTGCCAGCCCGTACAGGCTGGCACTGCCTGCGCGAATGCTGGCCTCCAGTGCCAACTCGCGCGGCAACACCCGCTGGAAGAAAAAGTCCGCACAGGCCAGCTTGGCGCCGTAAAACCCGCTGTCTTCATGCTGTTTGGCCAACGCCACCGCCGCCATGCGTGCCCACATATAGGCATACGCGGTGAGCCCGAACAGCTGCAGGTACTCCACCGCCACCGCACTGACCAGGTTCGCGTCTTCAGTGGCGCGTGCCTGCAACCACGCGCTGGTGGCCTCCAGCCGTGTCAGGCTTGCCTGCAAGGCTGCCCGGTGCAGTGGGGCTTCCAGGCTGAACGCCCGTACCTCGGCGGCGAAGCTGGCCAGTGCCTGGCCGCCGTCAGCCAGCACCTTGCGCCCCAGCAAGTCGAGTGCCTGGATGCCGTTGGTGCCTTCGTAGATCTGCGCGATGCGCACATCCCGTACCCGTTGCTCCTGGCCCCATTCGCGAATGTAGCCGTGGCCACCGTACACCTGCTGGCCGAGCACGCAGCTTTCCAGGCCGTTGTCGGTGAAGAACGCCTTGGCCACCGGGGTCAACAGCGCCACCATGCGCTGGGCCTGCTCGCGTTCACTGCCAGCTTCGGCATAGCGCGCCAGGTCGAGCTGCTGGCCCACATAGGCGGCAAACGCCCGGCCCCCTTCGGTGAGGGTGCGCATGGTCAGCAGCATGCGCCGCACATCGCCGTGGTGGATGATCGGGTCGGCGGCCTTGTCCCGCAGCTGCGGGCCCACGGCGGCGCGGCTCTGCAGGCGCTCGTTGGCGTAGCGGGCAGCCGCCTGGTACGACGCTTCGGCACAGCCGATGCCCTGGATGCCGATCGACAGGCGTTCATAGTTCATCATGGTGAACATGGCCGCCAGGCCCTTGTTCGGGGCGCCCACCAGATAACCCGTGGCTGCGTCGAAATTCATCACGCAGGTGGCCGAGGCCTTGATGCCCATCTTGTGTTCGATCGAGCCGCAGTGGGCAGCATTGCGCTCGCCCAGCCGGCCATTGGCGTCAACCAGGAACTTGGGCACCAGGAACAACGAGATGCCCTTGGCACCGGCGGGCGCATCGGGCAGCTTGGCCAGCACCAGGTGGATGATGTTCTCGGTCAGGTCCTGCTCGCCGCCGGTGATGAAGATCTTGCTCCCGGTGATGCGGTAGCTGCCGTCGGCCTGGGCTTCGGCGCGGCTGCGGATCAACCCCAGGTCGGTGCCGGCATGCGGCTCGGTCAGGCACATGGTGCCGGCCCAGCGGCCTTGGTACAGGGGCGGCAGGTAAGTGGCCTTGAGCGCCTCGCTGGCGTGCGCATCGATCGCCAGGCAACTGCCAGCGCTCAGCGCCGAATACAAGCTGAAGCTGCAGTCGGCAGCGTAGAGCATCTCTTCGAACAGCACCCCCAGCATCTTCGGCATGCCCATGCCGCCATAGGCCGGGTTGCCGCCCAGGCCGACCCAGCCGCCCTCGCGGTAGATGTTCCACGCCTCGCGGAAGCCATCGGGCGTCGTGACGCTGCCGGCGTCGAAGCGCACGCCTTGCTCGTCACCCTGGCGGCTGAGCGGGGCGATCAGCTGGCTGCTGACCTTGGCCGCTTCTTCCAGAATGGCGTCGGCGGTGTCGGCGTCTATGTGCTCGGCCAGGGCCGGCAGGCGCGCCCACAGGGCCGGGGCATTGAATACATCGTGCAGTACGAAGCGCATGTCGCGCAGGGGGGCAGAGTAGGTGGTCATCGGCGGCTCTTGAAAAATGGCACATCAGGGTTGGCCCTTCGCGGCTGATCCCGCTCGCGCAACAGCGGGCGCAGGTGGGTCAAGCCGCAACAGGCCCCATGGGGTCAGAGGGTTCTGGCGCGGTCGCGCAGCAAGTACTTCTGGATCTTGCCGGTGGAGGTCTTGGGCAGCTCACCGAACACCACCGTCTTCGGCACCTTGAACCCGGCCAGGTGCTCGCGGCACCAACTGCTGATGTCGGCTTCGCGGGTGTCTTCGCGGCCGGGCTTGAGGGCGACGAAGGCGCACGGAGTTTCGCCCCACTTTTCGTCCGGGCGGGCCACCACGGCGGCCTCCAGCACTGCCGGGTGCTTGTACAGTGCGTCCTCGACTTCGATGGTGGAGATATTCTCGCCGCCGGAAATGATGATGTCCTTGAGCCGGTCCTTGATCTCCACATAGCCATCGGCGTGCCACACGGCCAGGTCGCCGGTATGGAACCAGCCCCCACGGAAGGCTTCAGCGGTAGCTTCCGGGTTTTTCAGGTAGCCCTTCATCACGGTATTGCCGCGCATGAAGATCTCGCCCAGGGTGTTGCCGTCGCGCGGCACGGGTTCGAGGCTTTGCGGGTCCGCGACCATCAGCCCGTCGAGGGTGGGGTAGCGCACCCCCTGGCGGGCCTTGATTTGCGCACGCTCTTCCAGCGTCAGCGCATCCCATTCCTCGTGCCAGGCGCACACGGTAACCGGGCCGTAGACCTCGGTCAGGCCATAGGTGTGGGTCACCTTGATGCCCATTTGCTCGACGGCACCAATGACCTTGGCCGGGGGCGCTGCGCCGGCCACCATCGCCTGCACCGGGTGCTCGATGGCAGCCTTGGCTGCCTCGGGCATGTTGACCAGGGCGTTGAGTACGATCGGCGCACCGCACAGGTGGCTGACCCGGTGTTCGCGGATCAGGTTCAGGACCTTTTGCGGGTCGACCCGGCGCAGGAACACGTGGGTGCCGGCCAGGGCGGTGATGGTCCAGGGGTAGCACCAGCCGTTGCAGTGGAACATCGGCAAGGTCCACAGGTACACCGGGCGATGGCCCATGGCCCAGGTCATCTGGTTGCCAATGGCGTTCAGGTACGCGCCACGGTGGTGATAGACCACGCCCTTGGGGTTGCCGGTAGTACCGGAGGTGTAGTTGAGCGAAATGGCCTGCCACTCGTCATCCGGCCAGTCCCAGGCAAACGCCGGGTCGCCCTCGGCAAGCAGGGCTTCATAGTCCAACGTGCTGACTGCGCGGCCCTCACCGTATTCCGGGTCATCCACATCCACCACCAGTGGCGGGTGCTCGAGCAGGGCCAGGGCGGCTGCGATGACCGTGTGGAATTCGCGGTCGGTGATCAGCACCTTGGCTTCGCCATGCTGCAGCATGAAGGCAATGGCCTCGGCGTCCAGGCGCACATTCAGGGTATTGAGTACGGCACCGGTCATCGGCACGCCGAAATGCGCTTCGAGCATGGCCGGGATATTCGGCAGCATGACCGCTACCGTGTCGCCACGGCCAATGCCGCGGCCGACCAGGGCGCTGGCCAGGCGTCGGCAGCGTTGGTAGATTTCCTGCCAGTTACGGCGGATGGCACCGTGAATGACCGCGGGGTAGTCGCCGTACACGGCGGCGGTGCGCTCGATGAAACTCAGCGGGGTGAGGGCGACATGGTTGACGGCAGCGGGCTGCAGGCCCTGGGCATAGATCGACATGCGGTAGTCCTGTAAGGGAGGCAGGCGCAGCGGCTGCTGCCTGGCCCCCGGTGGCTGATTGTTAGCTCTGTTCAGGGTGCACAGGGAGGCGCACGGTGGGGCGCTCCCTCTGTCGCATTTTTACGCGAATGGCTATGGTAATAGGAATATCGACCATAGCAATATAGTAGAAATACTATATAGGAGCCGTTCAACGTGGATCAACCTGCCGCCTGCCTGCTGGCCATGGACCCACAACCGAGCCTGCTGCTGACCGCCGATGCCAGCGTGGTGGCGCTGAACCCGGCCTTGCAGGCCTGGGTTGCCGAGGGGCCTACGTTGCGTGCTTGGCTACCGGCCAACTGTACGGCGCTGGTCCGCGCCTGCCTGCGCCAGCACCGCGCAATCAGCGACGTGGAGGTACAGGTCGGTGCGCGCACCGTGCTCTGGACCTTCATGCCGGACGACCAGGGCCAGCAGGTGCTGGGCCGCTGCCGTGACGCCAGCGAGGAGCGCCAGGGGGCACGCGAAGCCAGCCGTGCCAGGCGCCTGTACCGGTTGATCATCGAGAACACCACCGACCTGATTTCGCGGCACAGCCCCGATGGCCGTTTTCTCGATGCCTCACCGGCCGCCCACCGTCTGTTGGGCCTTTGGCCTGAGCAACTGCGTGGCAGGCTGGTGCATGGCCTGCTGCACCCGCGGGAGCGCCGCCAGGTGCTGCGCCAGGCCGCCGCTGCACTGGACCAGGACGGCTACCACACCATGACTTGCCGGGTGCGCCAGGCCAGCGGGGGCTACCGTTGGTTCGAGATCGCCAGCCGGGCGATCCGCGAAACCTACACGGGCGCGGTGGTGGAGGTGGTCAGCGTGTCTCGCGACATCACCTTGCGAATCGAAGCCCAGGAGAACCTGGCGCACAGCGCGCGGCTGGCCACCCTGGGTGAACTGGCTTCGGGCATTGCCCATGAGCTCAACCAGCCGCTGGCTGCCGTGGTCAACTATGCCAACGCCAGTCAGCGCTACCTGCACAGCCTGGGGCGTGACCCGCAAGCCCTGGAGCGGGTGGGGCAGGGCCTGCAGCGTATCAGCGAGCAGGCTACCCATGCCGCCGAAGTGATCCGCCGCCTGCGCGCGTTCCTGCGCAAGGGGCCGCGGCGCCTGCAGGCGCTGGACGTGGCTGAAGTGGCTGGCGAAGCCATGCGCCTGTGCGCCTGGGAGGCCGCCCGTGACCAGGTGCAGATCGAGCTACGCGTCAGCGCGCAACTGCCTTCGGTGTACGCCGACCGGGTGCTGTTGGAGCAGGTGCTGCTCAACTTGCTGCGCAATGCCATAGAGGCCAACCGTGAACACCACGGCGAGCGGCCATCGCATATCCTGCTTGGCGCAACGCGGGATGGCGACGGCGTGCTGGTCGAAGTCGCCGACCAGGGCACAGGGGGCGCGCCTGAACGCCTGGACGCAATTTTTACGCCGTTCACCACCAGCAAGGCGGAGGGTTTGGGCCTGGGGTTGAGCATGAGCCGCAGCCTGATCGAAGGCTTCGGCGGCAGCCTGTGGGCGCGGGTGGGGGACAACGGTGGTCTGGTATTGTGCTGCCGGCTGGTGGTCAGCAGGCGCTAAGGGGAGCTGCGGTGCAAGCAAAAGTCTATGTGGTCGATGACGACCAGGGGATGCGTGATTCGACCGTCTGGTTGCTGCAGTCGGTAGGCCTGCAGGCGTTGCCATTTGCCACCGGGCAGGCGTTTCTGGAGGCGTGCGTTGACGACGGGCCTGCCTGCGTGCTCCTGGATGTGCGCATGCCGGGGCTCGGTGGCCTTGCCGTGCAGCAGGCCATGCAAGCGCGTGGGCTGGCCCTGCCGGTGGTGTTCGTCAGCGGGCATGCCGATGTGCCCATCGTGGTACGGGCGTTCAAGGCGGGCGCCTGTGACTTCATCGAAAAGCCCTACAACGATCAGTTGCTGCTCGACAGTGTGCAGGCCGCACTGGAGCGCGCGGGGCGGGTACGCCAGGGCGATCAGGCGCTGGCGCAGGTGCAGGCGCGTATCGACAGCCTCACACCGCGAGAGCGTGACGTGTTCGTGCCGTTGGCCCAAGGGCTGAGCAACCGTGAAATCGCCGAACGCCTGGGCATCAGTGTGAAAACCGTCGACCTTTACCGCGGCCGGGTAATGAAGCGGCTCCAGGCGGCCAGCCTGGCAGAGCTGGTGGGCATGGCCATAGCCTGCGGGGCGGTCGAAGCGTTGGGGCTGCGGGCTCGGCAGTAGCAACGCGGGTGGCGCCATGGCCAAGGGCGGGGCTTGCGCAAGCCACGACCGTGGGTACCGAACGGGCTGAATGATGAAATTTTGCATAGCAAGCTAATCAAGGCTTTG
>NZ_BCBD01000126.1:0-15596 GCF_001320345.1 Pseudomonas sp. NBRC 111127
AATACCGCGCGCTTTTTCTTCCGGAGCCGAGTCGATCTTGTCGAACTCAACGACTGCCGAACCGAAAACTTCGGAGCAGACGCGAGTCAGAGCTGCGGTCAGAGTGGTCTTACCGTGGTCAACGTGGCCGATGGTGCCGACGTTAACGTGGGGAAGGGAACGATCAAATTTTTCTTTAGCCACGACAGTGAACCTCTTGCCTAAAGGGGATTAGCCTTGTTTTTTAACGAGTGCTTCGACGATGTTCGACGGAGCTTCGGCGTATTTGGAGAATTCCATGGAGTAGCTTGCGCGACCCTGAGACATGGAACGAACGTCGGTTGCGTAACCGAACATTTCTCCGAGTGGTACCTCAGCAGTGATTACCTTGCCGGACACCGAGTCTTCATTACCCTGGATCATCCCACGACGACGGCTCAGGTCACCCATCACGTCACCCAGGTAATCTTCCGGGGTTACAACTTCGACCTTCATGATCGGCTCAAGCACCACGCCACCGCCCTTCTGGGCCAGTTGCTTGGTCGCCATCGAAGCGGCGATCTTGAACGCCATTTCGTTGGAGTCGACGTCGTGGTACGAACCGTCGAACACTGTAGCCTTCAGGCCGAGCAGCGGATAGCCGGCAACAACGCCGTTTTTCATCTGCTCTTCGATACCCTTCTGGATCGGGGCGATGAATTCCTTCGGAATCACACCACCAACGACTTCGTTGGTGAAGACCAGACCTTCGGTGATGTTGCCCTTCTCGTCGACGTCTGGCTCCGAGAAACGGATCCAGCAGTGACCGAACTGACCACGACCACCCGACTGACGAACGAACTTGCCTTCGATCTCGACGTTGGACTTGGTGATCTTCTCGCGGTACGAAACCTGCGGCTTGCCGACGTTGCACTCGACGTTGAATTCGCGCTTCATGCGGTCAACGAGGATGTCCAGGTGCAGCTCACCCATACCGGAGATGATGGTCTGGCCGGTTTCTTCGTCGGTCTTGACGCGGAACGACGGGTCTTCCTGGGCCAGCTTGCCCAGTGCGATACCCATTTTCTCCTGGTCAGCCTTGGTTTTCGGCTCTACGGAGAGCGAAATTACCGGCTCAGGGAAGTCCATACGCTCAAGGATGATCGGCTTGTCGAGGTTGCACAGGGTATCACCGGTGGTGACGTCCTTCATCCCGATCAGAGCAGCGATGTCACCTGCACGTACTTCCTTGATCTCTTCACGCTGGTTGGCGTGCATCTGCACCATACGGCCAACGCGCTCTTTCTTGCCCTTGACCGAGTTGATGACCGAGTCACCAGAGGTCAGGAAGCCCGAGTAAACGCGGACGAAGGTCAGGGTGCCCACGAACGGGTCGGTAGCGATCTTGAACGCCAGAGCCGAGAACGGCTCGTTGTCGTCAGCAGGACGCTCGTCGTACTGTTCTGGCTTGACTTCATCCTTCGGCACGTCGATCAGATCAGGGTGGATACCCTTGATCGCAGGGATCTCGGTTGGCGCAGGCAGGTAGTCAATGACGGCATCGAGAACCAGGGGAACGCCCTTGTTCTTGAACGAAGAACCGCAGACAGCAGGAACGATCTCGCTCGCCAGGGTACGGGCGCGCAGACCAGCCTTGATGTCTTCGACGGACAGGTCACCTTCTTCAAGGTACTTGTTCATCAGCTCTTCGTTGGCCTCGGCAGCAGCCTCGACCATGTTGCTGCGCCATTCGTTGGCCAGGTCCACCAGCTCGGCAGGAATTTCTTCCTCGCGGTAGGTGGTGCCTTTGTCGTCGTCGTTCCAGTAGATGGCTTTCATCTTGATCAGGTCAACCTGACCCTGGAAGTCATCTTCTGCACCGATGGCCAGCTGGACCGGAACCGGGGTGTGACCCAGACGGTTCTTGATCTGACCTACAACGCGCAGGAAGTTGGCACCGGCACGGTCCATCTTGTTCACGTAGACAACACGTGGAACGCCGTACTTGTTGGCCTGACGCCATACGGTTTCGGACTGCGGCTCAACGCCGGAGGTACCGCAGAACACAACGACCGCGCCGTCGAGTACGCGCAGCGAACGCTCTACTTCAATGGTGAAGTCAACGTGGCCGGGGGTATCGATGACGTTTACGCGGTAGTTGTCGTACTGACCACGGGAACCTTTCCAGAAGGTGGTAACGGCAGCGGAGGTAATGGTGATACCGCGCTCCTGCTCCTGCACCATCCAGTCGGTGGTCGCGGCGCCGTCATGCACCTCGCCCATCTTGTGGCTCAGACCTGTGTAGAACAGGATCCGCTCGGTAGTGGTAGTCTTGCCCGCGTCAACGTGGGCACAGATACCGATGTTACGGTAGCGGTTAATTGCTGTAGTACGAGCCATAAAGCCCTCGCAAAATGATTGATGCTTGAATTAGAAGCGGTAGTGCGAGAACGCTTTGTTGGCTTCAGCCATACGGTGCACGTCTTCACGCTTTTTGACTGCAGCACCCTTGCCTTCGGCAGCATCCAGCAGTTCGCCGGCCAGACGCAGAGCCATCGACTTCTCGCCGCGCTTGCGGGCGTAGTCTACGAGCCAGCGCATTGCCAGAGCGTTACGACGGGATGGACGAACTTCAACCGGAACCTGGTAAGTAGCACCGCCTACACGGCGGGACTTGACTTCGACCAGCGGAGCGATGGCGTCGAGAGCTTTCTCGAAGATTTCCAGGGGGTCGCTGTTCTTGCGTGCTTTGACGGTATCCAGGGCACCGTAAACGATGCGCTCGGCTACGGCCTTCTTGCCGCTTTCCATCACGTGGTTCATGAACTTGGCGAGGATCTGGGATCCGTACTTCGGATCGTCAAGGATCTCACGTTTTGCTGCTACACGACGTCTTGGCATGATAAGCCCTCAAACGGTCTTCAGGTTAGCCCGGGACGCGGGTCTTCGACCCCTGCCCGACCTTACTCTTATCGACTCAAAAAAATGGATGTCTGCAAACGGCCGATTACTTCGGACGCTTGGTACCGTATTTCGAACGACCCTGGTTACGGCCTTTGACGCCCGAAGTATCCAGAGAGCCGCGAACGGTGTGGTAACGAACACCTGGCAAGTCTTTTACACGGCCGCCACGGATCAGGACGACACTGTGCTCTTGCAGGTTGTGGCCTTCACCACCGATGTACGAGGAAACCTCGAAACCGTTGGTCAGACGCACACGGCATACTTTACGCAGTGCCGAGTTAGGTTTTTTCGGCGTGGTGGTGTACACACGGGTGCACACGCCACGACGTTGCGGGCAGTTCTGCAGCGCAGGAACGTCGGACTTCTCGACCGAACGCTTACGCGGCTGACGTACCAGCTGGTTGATAGTTGCCATCTACTAGCTCCACTGATTGTCTTGCGACTCTATTGTCTTGCAAGAAAGCCAAAAATTGGCGAGACGGAGCCTCACCAAATTTAAGGGTACAAAAGTCTAAAGAGGATCTTGCACCCAGTCAAGACAAGGCCCCGGCCCTCCTCGCCCGATCATCGGCAACATTTCATGTCACCGATGCCCGTTCGAGGGTAGCCGGGGCCCCGCCCTGGACTTAGTTACCGCTGGAATTCAGCGCTTCGGTCAGTGCGGCTTCCACCTCACTGGCGCTGACACGCAACGGTTTGTCGGCATCACGGCGACGCTTGCGCTCGCTGTGGTAAGCCAGACCAGTACCGGCTGGGATCAAACGACCCACAACCACGTTCTCCTTCAGGCCGCGCAGGTAGTCGCGCTTGCCGGTTACCGCCGCTTCGGTCAGTACGCGGGTGGTTTCCTGGAAGGAAGCCGCGGAGATGAACGACTCGGTCGACAGCGAGGCCTTGGTGATACCCAGCAGCACACGGGTGAACTTGGAGATGAACTTGTCCTCGCTGGCGAGACGCTCGTTCTCTACCAGTACCTGGGTCAGTTCCATCTGGTCGCCCTTGATGAAGCTGGAATCGCCAGACTCGGAGATCTCGACCTTGCGCAGCATCTGACGCAGGATGGTCTCGATGTGCTTGTCGTTGATCTTCACGCCTTGCAGACGGTAAACGTCCTGGATCTCGTTGACGATGTACTTCGCCAGCGCGCTGACACCCAGCAGACGCAGGATGTCGTGCGGATCGCTCGGGCCGTCGGAGATAACTTCACCGCGGTTTACCTGCTCACCTTCGAACACGTTCAGGTGGCGCCACTTCGGAATCAGCTCTTCGTACGGATCGCTACCGTCGGTCGGAGTGATCACCAGGCGACGCTTGCCCTTGGTCTCTTTACCGAATGCGATGGTGCCGCTGACTTCAGCCAGAATCGAGGCTTCTTTCGGACGACGCGCTTCGAACAGGTCGGCAACGCGCGGCAGACCACCGGTGATGTCACGGGTCTTCGACGTTTCTTGCGGGATACGCGCAATAACGTCACCAACACCGATCTGGGCACCGTCAGCCACACCCACGAGGGCGTTGGCCGGCAGGAAGTACTGGGCAGGTACGTCGGTACCTGGCAGGTACAGATCCTTGCCAGCGGCATCGACCATCTTGATTGCCGGACGGATTTCCTTGCCTGCGGCAGGGCGATCCTTCACGTCCAGTACTTCAATGTTGGTCAAGCCGGTCAGTTCATCGGTCTGACGCTTGATGGTGATGTTTTCTTCCATGCCCACGAAGGTCACGGTACCTTTCAGCTCGGTAACGATCGGGTGGGTGTGCGGGTCCCACTTGGCGACGATGGCGCCAGCTTCGACCTTTTCACCTTCCTTGACCGAAATCACTGCACCGTAAGGCAGCTTGTAGCGCTCACGCTCACGGCCGAATTCGTCGGCAATGGCCAACTCACCGGAACGCGATACGGCAACCAGGTTGCCGTCGGCACGCTCGACCTGCTTCAGGTTGTGCAGACGCACCATACCGCCGTTCTTCACCTGGACGCTGTCGGCAGCCGAAGTACGGCTTGCAGCACCACCGATGTGGAACGTACGCATGGTCAGCTGGGTACCCGGCTCACCGATCGACTGTGCAGCGATAACGCCGACAGCTTCACCGATGTTCACCTGGTGACCGCGAGCCAGGTCACGACCGTAGCACTTGGCGCAGATGCCGTAGCGGGTTTCACAGTTGATCGGCGAACGCACGATCACTTCGTCGATGCTGTTCAGCTCGATGAACTCGACCCACTGCTCGTCGACCAGCGTACCGGCCGGAACGATGACGTCCTCGGTGCCTGGCTTGAACACGTCGCGGGCGATGACACGACCCAGTACACGCTCACCCAGCGGCTCTACAACGTCGCCGCCTTCGATGTGCGGAGTCATCAGCAGGCCTTGGTCGGTGCCGCAGTCGATCTCGGTAACCACCAGATCCTGGGCAACGTCTACCAGACGACGCGTCAGGTAACCCGAGTTCGCAGTCTTCAAGGCGGTATCCGCCAGACCCTTACGAGCACCGTGGGTCGAGATGAAGTACTGGAGTACGCTCAGACCTTCACGGAAGTTCGCGGTGATCGGCGTCTCGATGATCGAGCCGTCCGGCTTGGCCATCAGGCCACGCATACCAGCCAGCTGACGGATCTGTGCTGCGGAACCCCGCGCACCCGAGTCAGCCATCATGTACATCGAGTTGAAGGACTCTTGCTCGACTTCCTTGCCCTCGCGGTCGATGACCTTCTCTTTCGAGAGGTTGGCCATCATCGCCTTGGACACTTCGTCGTTCGCCTTGGACCACAAGTCGATGACCTTGTTGTACTTCTCGCCCTGGGTTACCAGGCCGGAGGCGTACTGGCTCTCGATTTCCTTCACTTCATCGGTAGCGTTACCGATGATGCGGGCTTTCTCGTCCGGGATAACGAAGTCGTTAACACCGATGGAAACACCGGAAATGGTCGAGTAGGCGAAACCGGTGTACATCAACTGGTCAGCGAAGATGACGGTCTCTTTCAGACCAACCACGCGGTAGCACTGGTTGATCAGCTTGGAGATCGCCTTTTTCTTCATCGGCTGGTTGACCACATCGTACGGCAGGCCTGCCGGTACAACCTGGAACAGCAGCGCACGGCCGACGGTGGTGTCGACGATACGGGTGTTCTTGACCACCGAACCATCACGCTCTTTCACGGTTTCGTTGATACGAACCTTGATTTTCGCGTGCAGGGCAGCTTCGCCGGCGCGGAATACGCGGTCGACTTCCTGCAGGTCGGCGAATACGCGACCTTCGCCCTTGGCATTGATCGCCTCACGGGTCATGTAGTACAGACCCAGTACAACGTCCTGCGACGGAACGATGATTGGCTCACCGTTGGCTGGCGACAGAATGTTGTTGGTCGACATCATCAGCGCGCGCGCTTCGAGCTGGGCTTCCAGCGTCAGCGGCACGTGAACGGCCATCTGGTCACCGTCGAAGTCGGCGTTGTACGCGGCGCAGACCAGCGGGTGCAGCTGGATGGCTTTACCTTCGATCAGAACCGGTTCAAAGGCCTGGATACCCAGACGGTGCAGGGTTGGCGCACGGTTGAGCAGTACGGGGTGTTCGCGGATCACCTCGGCGAGAACGTCCCATACCTCTGGCAGCTCGCGCTCGACCATCTTCTTGGCAGCCTTGATGGTGGTCGCCAGACCACGCATTTCCAGCTTGCCGAAAATGAACGGCTTGAACAGCTCGAGGGCCATCTTCTTCGGCAGACCGCACTGGTGCAGACGCAGGGTCGGGCCTACGGTAATTACCGAACGGCCGGAGTAGTCCACACGCTTACCGAGCAAGTTCTGACGGAAGCGACCTTGCTTACCTTTGATCATGTCGGCCAGGGACTTCAGCGGACGCTTGTTCGAGCCAGTGATGGCGCGACCGCGACGGCCGTTGTCCAGCAGGGCGTCGACCGCCTCCTGCAGCATGCGCTTTTCGTTGCGCACGATGATGTCCGGCGCCGACAGATCCAGCAGGCGCTTCAGACGGTTGTTACGGTTGATCACCCGACGATACAGGTCGTTCAGGTCGGAGGTCGCGAAGCGGCCACCATCCAGCGGCACCAGCGGACGCAGGTCCGGCGGCAGTACTGGCAGAACGGTCAGCACCATCCACTCAGGCAGGTTGCCCGAGCCCTGGAAAGCTTCCATCAGCTTCAGGCGCTTGGACAGCTTCTTGATCTTGGTTTCCGAGTTGGTCTGCGGAATTTCTTCGCGCAGGCGGCCGATCTCGTGCTCCAGGTCGATAGCGTGCAGCAGTTCGCGGACAGCCTCGGCACCCATGCGGGCGTCGAAGTCGTCACCGAACTCTTCCAGCGCTTCGAAGTACTGCTCGTCGTTCAGCAGCTGGCCCTTTTCCAGGGTGGTCATGCCCGGGTCGATAACGACGTAGCTCTCGAAGTAGAGCACGCGCTCGATGTCACGCAGGGTCATGTCCATCAGCAGGCCGATACGGGACGGCAGCGACTTCAGGAACCAGATGTGGGCGACCGGCGAGGCCAGCTCGATGTGCGCCATGCGCTCACGACGCACTTTGGCCAGGGCAACTTCAACGCCGCACTTCTCGCAGATTACGCCACGGTGCTTGAGGCGCTTGTACTTGCCGCACAGGCACTCGTAGTCCTTGACTGGGCCAAAGATCTTGGCGCAGAACAGGCCGTCACGCTCAGGCTTGAACGTACGGTAGTTGATGGTTTCCGGCTTCTTAACTTCACCGAACGACCACGAACGGATCATTTCAGGCGACGCCAGACCGATGCGGATGGCGTCGAACTCTTCGACTTGACCCTGGTTTTTCAGCAAATTCAGTAGGTCTTTCAAGGCCTTTCCTCCTGGCGGAGCAGGGAGCGGGCATTACCTGCCCCACTCCCCTTCGCGTCACGTGTTATTCGGTTTCCAGATCGATATCGATACCGAGGGAACGGATCTCTTTGATCAACACGTTGAAGGACTCGGGCATGCCCGGCTCCATACGGTGATCGCCATCCACGATGTTCTTGTACATCTTGGTACGGCCGTTCACGTCGTCCGACTTCACTGTGAGCATTTCTTGCAGGGTGTATGCCGCGCCGTATGCTTCCAGCGCCCACACTTCCATCTCCCCGAAACGCTGACCACCGAACTGCGCCTTACCACCCAGCGGCTGCTGGGTAACCAGGCTGTAGGAACCAGTGGAACGCGCGTGCATCTTGTCGTCCACCAAGTGGTTCAGCTTGAGCATGTACATGTAACCAACGGTCACCGGACGCTCGAACTTGTTGCCGGTACGGCCATCGAACAGCACCATCTGGCCGCTTTCTGGCAGGTCTGCCAGTTTCAGCATGGCCTTGATCTCGCGCTCCTTGGCACCATCGAAGACCGGAGTAGCCATAGGCACACCTTTCTTCAGGTTGTGCGCCAGGGCCAGGATCTCGGCGTCGGAGAACTCGTCGAGGTTTTCCTGACGACCACCGATCTCGTTGTAGACCTCGGTCAGGAATACACGCAGCTCAGCGGCTTTGCGCTGCTCTTCGAGCATGCGGTCGATCTTCTCGCCCAGGCCTTTGGCCGCAAGGCCCAGGTGGGTTTCGAGGATCTGACCAACGTTCATACGCGAAGGTACGCCCAGCGGGTTCAGTACGACGTCGACCGGAGTACCGTTGGCGTCGTGCGGCATGTCTTCAACCGGCATGATAACCGAGACAACACCTTTGTTACCGTGACGGCCGGCCATCTTGTCACCCGGCTGGATGCGACGGCGGATTGCCAGGTAAACCTTGACGATCTTCAGTACGCCTGGCGCCAGGTCATCGCCCTGCTGCAGTTTGCGCTTCTTGTCTTCGAACTTGTCGTCCAGCAGACGGCGACGGTCAACGATGTACTGCTGAGCCTTTTCCAACTGCTCGTTCAGTGCATCTTCAGCCATGCGCAGCTTGAACCACTGGCCGTGCTCCAGACCGTCCAGTACTTCGTCGGAGATCACGGTGCCTTTCTTCAGGCCCGCGCCACCGTCGACCACCTGGCCGTTCAGGGCAGAACGCAGACGCTCGAAGGTTGCGCCTTCGACGATGCGGAACTCTTCGTTGAGGTCCTTGCGGATCTCGTCCAGCTGCATCTTCTCGATGGCCAGGGCGCGGCTGTCGCGCTCCACGCCATCACGGGTGAAGACCTGTACGTCGATGACAGTACCCTTGGTGCCGGTTGGCACGCGCAGGGAAGTGTCCTTAACGTCGCTGGCTTTTTCGCCGAAGATGGCGCGCAGCAGTTTTTCTTCCGGAGTCAGCTGGGTTTCGCCTTTTGGCGTAACTTTGCCGACCAAGATGTCACCCGCGCCGACTTCCGCACCCACGTAGACGATACCGGCTTCGTCCAGCTTGTTCAGTGCGGCTTCACCCACGTTCGGGATGTCCGCAGTGATTTCCTCTGGGCCAAGCTTGGTATCACGCGCCACACAGGTCAGTTCCTGAATGTGGATCGTGGTGAAGCGGTCTTCCTGCACCACACGTTCGGACAGGCAGATGGAGTCTTCGAAGTTGAAGCCGTTCCACGCCATGAAGGCGATACGCATGTTCTGACCCAGTGCCAGCTCACCCATGTCGGTGGACGGGCCGTCGGCCATGATGTCGCTGCGCTGAACCTTGTCACCCTTGCTGACCAGCGGACGCTGGTTGATGCAGGTGTTCTGGTTGGAACGGGTGTACTTGGTCAGGTTGTAGATGTCCACACCGGCTTCACCGGTCTCGACTTCATCGTCATTGACGCGAACGACGATACGGCTGGCGTCGACCGAGTCGATCACGCCACCGCGGCGAGCAACCACGCAGACACCGGAGTCACGGGCAACGTTGCGCTCCATGCCGGTACCTACCAGCGGCTTGTCGGCACGCAGGGTCGGTACAGCCTGACGCTGCATGTTCGAACCCATCAGTGCACGGTTGGCGTCGTCGTGCTCGAGGAACGGGATCAGCGAGGCAGCGACGGAAACAACCTGCTTCGGCGACACGTCCATCAGGGTGACGTCTTCCGGCGCCTTGACGGTGAATTCGTTCAGGTGACGGACCGCTACCAGCTCATCGATCAGCTGTTTCTTGTCGTTCATCGCGGCCGAAGCCTGGGCGATGACGTGATCGGCTTCTTCAATGGCCGACAGGAACACGATGTCGTCGCTGACCACACCTTCTTTCACCACGCGGTACGGGCTTTCCAGGAAGCCGTACTGGTTGGTGCGGGCATAGGCTGCCAGGGAGTTGATCAGACCGATGTTCGGACCTTCAGGGGTCTCGATCGGGCACACACGGCCGTAGTGGGTCGGGTGCACGTCACGGACTTCAAAGCCAGCACGCTCACGGGTCAGACCGCCAGGGCCGAGTGCAGAGACGCGGCGCTTGTGGGTGATCTCGGAGAGCGGGTTGTTCTGGTCCATGAACTGGGACAGCTGGCTGGAACCGAAGAACTCTTTCACCGCCGCCGCAACCGGCTTGGCGTTGATCAGGTCTTGCGGCATCAGGCCTTCGCTTTCCGCCATCGACAGACGTTCCTTGACCGCGCGCTCTACACGCACCAGGCCAACGCGGAACTGGTTCTCGGCCATCTCGCCGACGCAACGAACGCGACGGTTACCCAGGTGGTCGATGTCGTCGACAATGCCTTTGCCGTTACGGATATCGACCAGGGTCTTCAGGACCTCGACGATATCTTCCTTGCTCAGCACGCCCGAACCCTCGATCTCGGTACGACCGATACGACGGTTGAACTTCATGCGGCCAACGGCGGACAGGTCGTAACGCTCGGCGCTGAAGAACAGGTTGTTGAACAGGGTCTCGGCGGCGTCCTTGGTCGGCGGCTCGCCTGGACGCATCATGCGGTAGATTTCGACCAGGGCTTCCAGCTGGTTGCTGGTGGTGTCGATCTTCAGCGTGTCGGAGATGAACGGACCGCAGTCGATGTCGTTGGTGTACAGGGTCTCGATACGGACAACCTGCGCCTTGGCGACCTTGATCAGCAGCTCGGTGGTCATCTCGGTGTTGCACTCGGCGAGGATCTCACCGGTAGCCGGATGCACGATAGCCTTGGCGGTGGTGCGGCCCAGGACGTATTCCATAGGAACGTCCAGCTGCTTGACGCCGGCTTTCTCGATCTGGTTGATGTGGCGCGCGGTAATACGGCGGCCTTGCTCGACGATGACTTTGCCGGTTTCGTCATGGATGTCCATGACAGCAACTTCACCACGCAGACGCTGTGGCACCAGTTCCAGGCTGAGTTTTTCGCCGGAAATGTGGAACACGTTGGTGGTGTAGAAGGTGTTCAGCACTTCTTCAGTGCTGTAGCCCAGGGCACGCAGCAGCACCGAGGCCGGCAGTTTGCGGCGACGGTCGATACGCACGAACACGCAGTCCTTCGGGTCGAACTCGAAGTCCAGCCAGGAGCCGCGGTAAGGGATGATGCGAGCGGAGTACAGCAGCTTGCCGGAGCTGTGGGTCTTGCCACGGTCGTGGTCGAAGAACACACCAGGCGAACGGTGCAGCTGGGAAACGATCACACGCTCGGTACCGTTGATTACGAAGGTACCGTTTTCAGTCATCAGGGGGATTTCACCCATGTAGACTTCTTGCTCTTTGATGTCCTTGATCGCTTTGTTCGACGATTCCTTGTCGAAGATGATCAGGCGCACCTTGACCCGCAGTGGTACCGCGAAGGTCACACCACGCAGGACACATTCCTTCACATCGAAGGCGGGTTCGCCCAGGCGATAGCCTACGTACTCCAGGGCAGCATTGCCGGAGTAGCTGATGATCGGGAATACCGATTTGAAGGCCGCGTGCAGGCCGACGTCGCGGAAGTTATCCTTGGATGCTCCCGCTTGCAGGAATTCGCGATACGAATCCAGCTGGATGGCCAGGAGGTAAGGCACATCCATGACGTCCGGCAACTTGCTAAAGTCCTTGCGGATACGTTTTTTCTCAGTGTATGAGTAAGCCATCAGCGTTCCCCAGCTTGGTCACCTGCTTGTTTGGCTTCTCCCGGCGGGAGCAGCCAGAAAATCGTGCAAACCCCTTGGTTTGCGCCACCCACATGGGTGTCTTGCAGCTTGTTATCGGGGCCGGCATGACCGGCCACCAATAACGGAAAAAGGCCGGTGGCATAAGCCACCAGCCATCAGCCTTTTGCTCAACGCTCAGGCTGGCATCGCAAGGTCGAGATTACTTCAGCTCGACTTTAGCGCCTGCTTCTTCCAGCTTCTTCTTAGCGTCTTCAGCGGCTTCTTTCGAAACGCCTTCAGCTACAACCTGAGGAGCGCCATCGACTTTCTCTTTGGCTTCTTTCAGGCCCAGACCGGTCAGCTCGCGAACGGCTTTGATCACGTTCACTTTCTTGTCGCCAGCTTCAACCAGAACAACGTTGAACTCGGTCTGCTCTTCAACAACGGCAGCAGCAGCAGCTGGGCCAGCAGCGGCAACAGCAGCGGTAACGCCGAAGGTTTCTTCCATTGCTTTGATCAGCTCAACAACTTCCAGAACGGTTTTCTGGCCGATTGCTTCGATGATTTGTTCGTTAGTCAGGGACATGACTTAAATCCTGTATTGGGGTGACAGCCTACGCAGCCATCAAATTAAACGTATGATTTTGAAAGAATTCGCACGCCTTAGGCGGCGGTAGCTTCTTTCTGGTCGCGAATGGCTGCCAGAGTACGAGCCAGCTTGCTGGTGGCGCCTTGAATAACGCTCATCAGTTTCGCAATAGCTTCGTCGCGGGTCGGCAGGGTAGCCAACACGTCGATCTGGTTCGCTGCAATGAAATTGCCGTCAAACGCAGCTGCCTTGATCTCGAACTTGTCCTGACCCTTGGCGAACTCTTTGAACAGACGAGCAGCAGCGCCCGGGTGTTCGTTGGAGAAAGCAATCAGGGTCGGGCCTTTGAACGCGTCGTTGAGGATCGAAAATTCGGTGCCTTCAACAGCGCGCTTGAGCAGGGTGTTACGTACGACACGTACATAAACGCCAGCTTCGCGGGCCTCTTTACGGAGTCCGGTCATTGCGCCTACAGTCACACCACGGGCATCAGCCACGACAGCGGACAGAGCGACTTTGGCAGCCTCGTTGACTTCAGCGACGATGGCCTTCTTGTCTTCGAGTTTAATTGCCACGGGTTTACTCCTGGTTTTTACCGTTTCATCTGGCCGAAGCCTGATGTCGTTTTGGTGTCTGATTCGGTAACGAATCGGGAGCACCATCTGCGTGGGCTGGGTTTTTAAGGCTTGCGCCGCCTACGGTCTTGGATAGCCCCCGCCAGGCAGGGACCCCAATTTTTGCTGGTGGCGCGACATGTCGCACCACCATGTTCTTACACGTTCAGCGAGCTCTGATCGATGACCAGACCTGGGCCCATGGTGGTGCTCAGGGTAACGCGCTTAACGTAGATACCTTTCGAAGAAGCTGGCTTGATACGCTTCAGGTCAGCGATCAGGGCTTCAACGTTTTCCTTCAGCTTGCCAGCTTCAAAGCCGACCTTGCCAACGGAGGTGTGGATGATACCGTTCTTGTCGGTACGGTAGCGAACCTGACCAGCCTTGGCGTTTTTCACGGCAGTGGCTACGTCTGGAGTCACGGTACCAACTTTCGGGTTAGGCATCAGGCCGCGAGGACCCAGAACCTGACCCAGCTGACCTACAACGCGCATGGCATCAGGCGATGCGATGACGACGTCATAGTTCAGGTCGCCGCCTTTCATTTCGGCAGCCAGATCGTCCATACCTACGCGGTCAGCGCCTGCAGCCAGAGCAGCTTCAGCAGCTGG
Source organism: Pseudomonas sp. NBRC 111127 (assembly GCF_001320345.1). Taxonomy (NCBI): domain Bacteria; kingdom Pseudomonadati; phylum Pseudomonadota; class Gammaproteobacteria; order Pseudomonadales; family Pseudomonadaceae; genus Pseudomonas; species Pseudomonas sp. NBRC 111127. The sequence continues at coordinate 13,701 of NZ_BCBD01000126.1, forward strand.
GCCCTGGGTGAAAACGGCAACGCGAACGGTCTTGCCAGTGCCGTGCGGCAGCACAGTAGCGCTACGTACGACCTGGTCGGATTTACGCGGGTCAACACCGAGGTTTACGGCGATGTCGTAGGACTCGACGAACTTGGCAGCAGGCAGCGAGGCCAGCAGAGTTGCCGCTTCTTCGAAGTTGTAGGCCTTGCCTGCTTCGATTTTCTCGGCGATTGCCTTTTGGCGTTTGGTCAGCTTAGCCATTACACACCCTCCACGTTCAGGCCCATGCTGCGGGCAGAGCCAGCGATGGTGCGTACAGCAGCGTCCAGGTCAGCGGCAGTCAGGTCAGCCTGTTTGGCTTTCGCGATGTCTTCCAGCTGAGCACGGGTAACGGTACCGACTTTAACGGTGTTCGGGCGAGCCGAACCACTGGTCAGGCCAGCAGCTTTCTTCAGCAGAACCGAGGCAGGGGTGCTCTTGGTCTCGAAGGTGAAGCTACGGTCGCTGTAGACAGTGATGATCACTGGAGTCGGCAGGCCGGCTTCTTGACCCTGGGTACGGGCGTTGAAGGCCTTGCAGAATTCCATGATGTTCACACCATGTTGACCCAGTGCTGGACCAACGGGTGGGCTTGGGTTGGCCTGGCCGGCCTTAACTTGCAGCTTGATGTAAGCCTGAATCTTCTTAGCCATGAGCTACTCCAAAATCGGGTACGAACGCCTGCTGGCTCCCCGGATGACTTGCGTTTTATCCCAGTGACGACAAAACCCCGCAGCACACAGGGCTGCGGGGTATGGGATGCTTTGTCCGCCTAGACCTTTTCGACCTGGCTGAACTCGAGCTCCACCGGAGTAGAGCGACCGAAAATGAGCACTGCAACCTGCAGGCGGCTCTTTTCGTAGTTAACCTCTTCGACACTACCATTGAAGTCAGCGAACGGACCGTCAATGACACGAACCACTTCACCTGGCTCGAACAGCGTCTTCGGCTTCGGCTTGTCGCTACCATCGGCAACGCGACGCAGGATAGCCTCGGCTTCTTTATCAGTGATCGGCGCAGGCTTGTCTGCAGTGCCACCAATAAAGCCCATCACACGAGGGGTGTCCTTGACCAAGTGCCAAGTCCCTTCGTTCATCTCCATCTGGACCAGCACATAGCCAGGGAAGAATTTGCGCTCACTTTTGCGCTTCTGGCCGTTACGCATTTCGACGACTTCTTCGGTCGGAACCAAGATCTCGCCGAAACCGTCTTCCATGCCAGCCAGCTTGACGCGCTCAATCAGGGAGCGCATTACATGCTTCTCGTAACCCGAGTAAGCATGCACAACATACCAACGCTTAGCCACGGGACACCTTTAGCCAACGATCAGGGAGACCGCCCAGCCGAGCAGGGAGTCGAGCCCCCACAGCAGCAGTGCCATAACCAGCACAACAGCCACGACAATCAGCGTGGTCTGGGTGGTTTCCTGGCGGGTCGGCCACACGACTTTACGAATCTCGGCACGAGCTTCCTTCGCCAACGTAAAGAACGACTTGCCCTTCGCAGTCTGCAGAGCTACAAAGCCCGCGACAGCAGCCAGGACGAGAAGTGCGAGAACGCGATACAGGATTGGGGAGGCGGAGTAATACTGGTTACCCACTACGCCAACAACCACCAAAGCCACTACAGCCAGCCACTTGAACAGATCAAAACGCGATTCTTGGGCTTCAGTTTTGGGGGTCATCGAGGAGGATCCTGTAAGAAGAAAGCCATCACACCGAGGTGAAATGGCAGGTCAGGAGGGAATCGAACCCCCAACCTACGGTTTTGGAGACCGTCGCTCTGCCAATTGAGCTACTGACCTGTAACGCTGTATCAGGCCGGCCATTATACCGGCCTGATCAAGTAAATCAACTACTTATTCAATAATTTTTG
>NZ_BCBD01000127.1:0-15402 GCF_001320345.1 Pseudomonas sp. NBRC 111127
GCTCAAACACCTCAACCGCCTGGAGCAAGTGCTGGCCCGTGCCGAATGGCAGGACAGTGACCATGCCGAGGGCCTGATGCGTGACGGGCAAGGCCGGGTGATCGAAGGGGTATATAGCAACCTGTTCCTGGTGCGCGACGGCGTGCTCTTTACCGCCGACCTCAGCCGTTGTGGCGTGGCCGGGGTCATGCGCGGTGCCTTGCTCGACCAGGCGCGCTTGCAGGGTATTACGGCCCACGTCTGCGACCTGCCGTATGATGCACTGGAGCAGGCCGATGAAGTATTTGTTTGCAACAGCGTCTATGGGGTGTGGCCCGTGCGCGGGCTTGCCGCGTTAAACTGGTCGCCGGGCCCGCTTACCCGAAAACTGCAGGCCGTTGCCCGTACGTTACTGGAAACCTGAATTCGTGAGACGTAAATTCCTGCTGCTGCTGGAAATGGGTCTGATCCTCGCCGGTCTGGCGCTAGGCTGGTCGGCCTGGAAAATCAACTCGGTCCTGGAGCAGCCACTGCACGTCACGCAGGAACGCCTGCTCGACGTGCCCAATGGCACCACCCCCAACCGCATGTTCTACCGCATGCAAACCGAAGGGCTGCTCGACGACGCCGTCTGGTTGCGCCTGTACTGGCGCTTCAACATGGCCGGTACCCCGTTGCACACCGGCGAATATCGCCTCACCCCTGGCATGACCGTCGAGCAGCTGTTCGACGCCTGGCGCCGGGGCGACGTGGTGCAATACAACCTGACCCTGGTCGAGGGCTGGACCTTCCGCCAGCTGCGCGCGGCCGTGGCCAAGCATGAAAAGCTCAAGCACACCCTGGATGGCCTGTCGGACGCCGAGGTCATGGACAAGCTCGGCCATACCGGTGTGTTCCCTGAGGGCAGGTTCTTCCCCGATACCTACCGCTTCGTGCGCGGCATGAGCGACGTCGAACTGCTGCAGCAGGCCTACATGCGCTTGGAAGAAGTGCTGGCCAAGGAATGGGCCGAGCGCGCCACCGACCTGCCGTACCGCGATCCCTACCAGGCGCTGATCATGGCTTCGCTGGTGGAGAAGGAAACCGGCATCCCCCAAGAGCGCGGGCAGATCGCCGGGGTGTTCGTGCGGCGTTTGCGCCTGGGCATGATGCTGCAGACCGATCCGACGGTTATCTACGGGATGGGTGAACGCTATAACGGCAAGATCACCCGAGCCGACCTGCGCGAGCCTACGCCCTACAATACCTACACCATCACCGGCCTGCCGCCCACGCCGATTGCCATGGTCGGCCGCGAGGCGATTCACGCGGCGCTCAACCCGGCCGATGGCACCAGCCTGTACTTCGTCGCCCGTGGCGACGGCAGCCATGTGTTCTCCGACGACCTCAACGATCACAACTCGGCGGTGCGGGAGTTTCAGCTCAAGCGGCGGGCAGACTATCGCTCCAGCCCCGCGCCGCAGCAACCGGCAAAACCGGGTGACGATGACGCTGCGCCAGCGGCCGGCGAACAGCAGTCGGCACCCGACGAGCCGGCTGCGCAGCCGGCGCCGGCCGCTCCCGGCGGTGATGCCCAGGCGGCCGAGCCGGCAACGCCTGACGAACAACATTAAGGACTGCCTGTGAGCGGCTTGTTTATTACTTTGGAAGGCCCCGAAGGCGCGGGCAAAAGCACCAACCGCGACTACCTGGCGGCGCGCCTGCGCGAGCATGGCCTGGATGTGGTGCTGACCCGTGAGCCAGGTGGCACGCCGCTGGCCGAGAAGGTGCGTGAGCTGCTACTGGCCCCCAGCGATGAACCCATGGCCGCCGACACCGAACTGCTGCTGGTGTTCGCTGCCCGCGCCCAGCACCTGGCCCAGGTGATCCGCCCGGCGCTGGCCCGTGGCGCTGTGGTGTTGTGCGACCGGTTTACCGATGCCACGTATGCCTACCAGGGCGGCGGCCGCGGCCTGTCGGTCGAGCGTATCGCCACCCTGGAGCAATTCGTCCAGGGCGACCTTCGCCCGCAGCTGACCCTGGTGTTCGACCTGCCGGTCGAAGTCGGTTTGGCCCGTGCCGCTGCGCGCGGCCGCCTCGACCGCTTTGAGCAGGAGGGCCAGGCGTTTTTCCAGGCTGTGCGCCAGGCTTACCTGCAGCGCGCTCAGCGCGAACCCCAGCGTTACAGCCTGCTGGATGCCGCACAGCCGCTCGCGGTCGTGCAGCGTGCTATCGATGCGCTGTTGCCGGCCATCGTGGAGCGTTGCCGTGGCTGAGGCCTACCCCTGGCAGCAGGCGCTCTGGCAGCAATTGGCCGGGCGCAGTCAGCATGCCCATGCCTACCTGCTGCACGGGCCGCAGGGCATTGGCAAGCGGGCCATGGCCGAGCGCCTGATGGCCCGCCTGTTGTGCCAGCAGCCGCAAGGCCTGGATGCCTGCGGCACCTGCAAGTCCTGCCTGCTGCTGAAGGCCGGTAGCCACCCTGACAACTACATCCTTGAGCCCGAAGAGGCCGATAAGCCGATCAAGGTCGACCAGGTCCGTGAGCTGGTGGCCTTCGTGGTGCAGACGGCGCAGTTGGGTGGGCGCAAGGTGGTGTTGATCGAGCCGGTCGAAGCCATGAACGTCAATGCTTCCAACGCACTGTTGAAAAGCCTAGAGGAGCCTTCCGGCGACACCGTGTTGCTGCTGGTCACGCACCAGCCCAGCCGGCTGCTGCCGACCATCAAGAGCCGTTGTCAGCAGGTAGCCTGCCCCCAGCCAAACCTGGCCCAGAGCCAGGCCTGGTTGGCCGCGGCGTTGCCTGATATGGACGAGGCCGAGCGCGACGAATTGCTGAGTTTGGCCGCCGGCTCGCCGCTGATGGCGATCAGCCTGCAGGCGCAGGGTGTGCGCGAGCAGCGTGCGCTGGTTACTGACGGGGTGAAGAAGTTGCTCAAGCAACAGCAATCGCCCAGCCAGCTGGCCGAAGCCTGGAAGGCTGTGCCGATGTTGAGGGTATTCGACTGGTTCTGCGATTGGGCGCACCTCATTCTGCGCTACCAGTTGACCCAGGACGAGGAGGGGTTAGGCTTGGCCGATATGCGCAAGGTGGTGCAGTACCTGGCGCAGAAAAGCCGCCAGGCCAAGGTGCTGGAGGTGCAGGCGTGGATCCTCGAACAGCGCCAGAAGGTGCTGGGTAAGGCCAACCTCAATCAAACCCTGTTGCTCGAATCGCTGCTGGCTCGTTGGCTGCAACTGCCGGGCGCCCGCTGATTTCCCATTTTCCATGTGTGCCGCTATCCCATGCTCGTAGACTCCCATTGCCACCTTGACCGTCTTGACCTCAGTGCCCATCAGGGCTCGCTCGATGCTGCGCTGCAGGCGGCGCGTGATCGCGGGGTGGGGCATTTCCTGTGCATCGGCGTCAGTGCCGAAAACGCCGGCGCGGTAAAGGCGTTGAGCGAGCAGTACGCGGATGTCGACTGCTCGGTCGGTGTACATCCGCTGGACCTGGCGCCGGGCGAAACCCCGGCGCTGGAGTGGCTACTGCGCGAACTGGCCCACCCGCATGTGGTGGCCATTGGCGAAACCGGGCTGGATTACCACTACGAGCCTGAAGCCGCTGAATTGCAGCAGGCCTCGTTCCGCCTGCACCTGGAGGCTTCGCGGCAGACCGGCAAGCCAGTGATCGTGCATACCCGGGCGGCGCGTGCCGATACCCTGGCACTGCTGCGCGAGGCCAATCTGCCGCAGGCTGGCGTGCTGCACTGCTTTACCGAAGACTGGGACATGGCCAAGGCGGCGCTGGACCTGGGCTATTACATATCGCTGTCTGGCATCGTTACCTTCCGCAATGCCGATGCCCTGCGGGAAGTGGCGCGGCAAGTGCCGGTCGACCGCTTGTTGGTGGAAACCGATTCGCCGTACCTGGCGCCAATTCCGTATCGCGGCAAGCCGAACCTGCCGCAATATGTGCGGGAAGTGGCGGAGTATGTGGCTTCGCTGCGCGGGGCCAGTTATGGGCAATTGGCTGAGCAGACAACGGCTAACTTCAAGCGGTTGTTTCCGTTGGCGCGGGTGGGTTGATTCATTGGCGTTGAAGGTTGTGTAAGGGCCATGAGGTGCCTGCCACAACAAATTCAGCGCCTGTGAGATCGAACACCTTCGCCCCCCATACCATCCCCAAAACCCCACCTCCAACGCATATCCCCCGCAAACACACAAAAAAAACCCGGGTTCTGGGGGAGGAATCCGGGTTAAGACCATTAGGAGTAAAACAAAGGTACGCGGTCCCTGAGCACCTTTATCGGCGCGCCGCTAGGGGGGATGCGCCGCGCCAACACTTCTAGTATTGGCCAGGTTTGGCGGCCTGCCAGTGGCTATTGGTCGTTTTTTAAACAGATTTGGAATACGCCCGCGTCTGGTTCCTCCCGCAGCGTATGGTCGAGAGCATCCTGAAACACAGCCATGCTCGGAAGATCCGTGCAATTTCCCGCAAGTTAGGCATAATAAACCGCTTCGATTGTCATCCAGTCCTTCCCATGCAGAAAGAACCTCGTAAGGTCCGTGAGTTTCGCCGTCGCGAACAGGAAATCCTCGATACCGCGCTCAAGCTGTTTCTCGAGCAAGGTGAAGACAGCGTCACCGTCGAGATGATCGCCGACGCCGTGGGCATCGGCAAAGGCACTATCTACAAGCACTTCAAGTCCAAGGCCGAGATCTACCTGCGCCTGATGCTCGACTACGAGCGCGACCTGAACGGGTTGCTGCACTCGGCCGACGTCGACCGTGACAAAGAGGCCCTGTCGCGTGCCTATTTCGAATTCCGCATGCGTGACCCTCAGCGTTACCGGCTGTTCGACCGCCTGGAAGAGAAGGTGGTCAAGGGCAACCAGGTGCCGGAAATGGTCGAACAGTTGCACAGCATCCGTGCCTCCAACTTCGACCGCCTCACCCAGCTGATCAAGGGCCGCATCAGCGAAGGCAAGCTCGAAGACGTGCCTCCTTACTTCCATTACTGCGCCGCCTGGGCACTGGTGCATGGCGCCGTTGCGCTGTACCACTCACCGTTCTGGAGCAATGTGCTGGAAGATCAGGAAGGCTTCTTCCAGTTCCTGATGGACATTGGCGTGCGCATGGGCAACAAGCGCAAGCGCGACCCGGAACCGTCCCACTGAGCTACGCCCCACCGGCTATGTGTACAGGGCTTGCAAAAACCTGATTTATGAGTCAGCTTTTGCCGGCCCCTTTTTCCATGCCGGAGTCATCCATGATCGTCGATCGTCAAGGCAGGCGGTTTCGCAACCTGCGTGTCAGCCTGACGGCTGCCTGCAATTACGCCTGTACCTATTGCGTGCCCGACGGCAAGCGCCTGGTGGCGGCGCAGGATGAGCTTTCGGCAGACGCACTGGCGCGTGGCGTGGCCTACCTGATTGAAGCAGCCGGCATCGAGCGCTTGCGTATCACCGGTGGTGAACCGCTGGTCAGTCCGCGCCTGGAGGCCTTTCTCGCCGCGGTGGCCAAACTCGGCCTCGAGGATATTTCGCTGACCACCAATGGTCAGCTGCTGGGCCGTAAGTTGCCGCAATTGCAGGCAGCCGGAATTCGCCGGCTGAATGTTTCGCTCGACACCCTGGACCCGTTGGCGTTTCGCCAGATCGCCCGCGGCGGCGACCTGGCCACGGTGCTGGCGGCGATGGAGCGGGCCCGCGCCATGGGCATGCAGATCAAAGTGAACATGGTGCCGATGCGCGGGCAAAACCTCGACCAGGTGCTGCCGTTGCTGGATTACTGCATGGCGCGTGGCTTTGAGTTGCGTTTCATCGAACTGATGCGCATGGGCCACCTGGCGCGTGATCACTCTGCTTTCCTGCGGCAATTTGTCAGCCTCGATGACCTGCTCACGCTGATCGGCGGTCAGCACGCCTTCGCCCGTGTCGCTGCGCCGGTGGACGCCACCGCCATGCGCTATCAGATCCCCGGCAAGGGGCACTTCGGCGTCATCGCCAATGAGAGCGTGCCGTTCTGCCGAACGTGCTCGCGGCTACGGCTGTCGTCCACAGGTTGGCTGCATGGCTGCCTGTCGTCGGGCAATCGTCATTTCGTTGGCGACCTTCTGGAGAAACCACGTCACCAAGCCTTGCCGGCGCTGCAGCGGTTACTGGTCAAGGCGCTGGCAGACAAACAGGCATTGGCGTTTTCCGGCGGCGTGACGGTGATGAAGGTAATCGGCGGCTGAAGCTGGCGCAAAAGCTGCATCCGCCGGCTATTCGCCGGTTTTTCGTCGCCGGTCACTGGAGGAAAGATGCGTAGCCTGGTCTTGCTGCTGGCGCTGATGGCGTTGGGCGGTTGCATGAATGTCAGCGATATGGGCGAGGGCGTCCGCTATCACATGAGCGACGCAGGGCTGCTGGACCATAGCGAAACCCGGCGCACGCTGTCGATTCGCCTGCAGCCCGACTCGTTCATCTTCATAGGGCAGGGCGCATTCGTGCCGCCTGGCAAGGGCCCGGTACCCCGGCAGAATGCAGTGGCCGAGCAGGCGTTCAAGAGTTTCGTCGAGTATTTCCCGCTGGTGCGCCGCGCCCAAGGCCCGCTGGGCCTGGAAGAGGCCATTGCGCAGGCCCGTTCGGTCGGTGCCGACTATGTGCTGTATACCCGCTTTGCCCGCACCGACGACCGCATCGGCAATGGTGACGAGTGGTACGACGAGCAAGCCGTCGACCGCCTGGGCTGGGACAGCGGCGTGGTGCAGATGATGCTGATCGAAACCAATACCCGCTACCTGATCGATACCGCTCGCATCAAGAGCCGTGGCGGTTTGTTGACGTTCCACGACAAAACCCCCGAGGATTTGCTTGCCGCACCGATGCGCGAGTACGCTCGTAGCCTTCTGGGCATGAGTGAGTGAGGCGAGTGTGATGAGCGACACCGGTAAGGCCAACGACCTGCTGGCGCAGATCCCCAAGGCCAAGGGCCTGCCACCGGTCCACCTGTGGAACCCCGATTTCTGCGGTGACATCGACATGCGTATCGCCCGCGATGGCACCTGGTATTACCTGGGCACGCCCATCGGCCGCAAACCGATGGTGCGGCTGTTCTCGAACATCCTGCGCCGCGATGGTGACGATTACTTCCTGATTACCCCGGTGGAAAAGGTGGGCATCCAGGTAGACGATGCGCCGTTCGTGGCAGTGGCGCTGGAGGTGCAAGGGCAGGGCGAGCAGCAGGTGCTGCGCTTTACCAGCAATGTCGAGGATCAGGTCGAGGCCGGCCCGGCCAATCCGCTACGGGTAGTCACCGATCCGGTGACGCAAGCGCCGTCGCCGTACGTGCTGATGCGCAGCAACCTCGAGGCATTGATACACCGTAATGTGTTCTACCAGATGGTGGAGTTGGCGGTGCCGCGCGAGATCGACGGTGAGCAATGGCTGGGCGTTTGGAGCGGTGGCGAGTTCTACCCGATTGGGCGCAGCAGCTGATTGCATTGTGCGTGCGTCGCCGGCTTCGCAGCAAACGAAAAAGCCCCCGGCTGCTTTCACAGCCGGGGGCTTTTTCAATGTTTGGCTCCGCGACCTGGACTCGAACCAGGGACCCAATGATTAACAGTCATTTGCTCTACCGACTGAGCTATCGCGGAATCTGCGCACATCATACTGATCGCCAGGGGGAAGTCAAGCCACCCCCTGCCAAATCAAGCAGTTACAACACTTGCACGATCGCCTTGGTGACGACATGGATGTTGCTCTGGTTCAGCGCAGCCACAGCGATGCGGCCAGTGTCCAGCGCATAGATGCCAAAGTCGTTCTTCAACCGGGCGACCTGCTCTACGCTCAGGCCCGAGTAGGAGAACATGCCGACCTGGCGACCGACGAAGCTGAAATCGCGGTTGGCACCGTATTCGGCCAACAGCGCGACCATCTGCTTGCGCATGCCGTGGATGCGTTCGCGCATTTCGGCCAGTTCGGTTTCCCACATCTGGCGCAGCTCGGCGCTGTTCAGCACGGTAGCGACGATGGTTGCGCCGTGGGTGGGCGGGTTGGAATAGGTGGTGCGGATCACGCGCTTGACCTGCGACAGCACGCGGGTGCTTTCGTCTTTGGAGGCGGTAACCACCGACAGCGCACCCACGCGCTCGCCGTACAGCGAGAACGACTTGGAGAATGAGCTGGATACGAAGAACTCTAGGCCCGACTCGGCGAACAGGCGGACCGCGAAGGCGTCTTCGGCAATGCCGTCACCAAAGCCTTGGTAGGCCATGTCGAGGAACGGCACGTGGCCTTTGGCCTTGACCACTTCCAGCACGTTTTTCCAGTCGTCCAGGCTCAGGTCGACGCCCGTCGGGTTGTGACAGCAGGCGTGCAGCACCACGATCGAGCCGGAGGGCAGGGCGTTGAGGTCTTCGAGCATGCCGGCGCGGTTGACGTCGTTGCTCGGGGCGTCGTAGTAGCGGTAGGTCTGCACCGGGAAACCGGCCGACTCGAACAGGGCGCGGTGGTTTTCCCAGCTTGGGTCGCTGATGGCCACCACGGCGTTTGGCGAGATCCGCTTGAGGAAGTCGGCACCGATTTTCAGTGCGCCAGTACCACCGACGGCCTGCACGGTGACCACGCGGCCGGCGGCCAGCAGTGGCGATTCGGCACCGAACAGCAGCTTTTGCACGGCCTGGTCGTAGGTGGCGATACCATCGATCGGCAGGTAGCCGCGCGAGGCATGCTGGGCTGCACGCTGGGTCTCGGCTTCGATCACGGCGCGCAGCAGCGGAATGCGGCCTTCCTCATTGCAGTACACGCCAACACCCAGGTTGACCTTGTCGGTACGTGGGTCGGCATTGAATGCTTCGTTGAGGCCCAGGATAGGGTCGCGGGGTGCCAGCTCGACAGCGGAAAACAGGCTCATTGTTACTTCGGCTCTGATTGGAGAGTGATAGGGCGTACACGCTCCAGCCGAATGCACTGAAGCGGTGCACAAACGGGGAGTCAGTATAGTGATACCGACCGGTGACCGCGACACTCTGGCGCGGCTTTTCCGGGTATTTGCGCAAATATTTTTTGACCATCGGTCTGATTGCCCGGTCAACCGTAATACCTGGTTGTGGCTGTGCCTTGAAAGCCGCCCCTTGCGGGCGCATTTGGGTATAGACTACTGGCTAAATTTACAGTTACTGCAGCACTGCGAGGTCCTTCATGTCCGAGTTCCAGCTCGTTACCCGTTTCCAGCCTGCCGGCGACCAGCCCGAGGCGATCCGCCAGATGGTCGAGGGCATCGAGGCCGGGCTGTCGCACCAGACGCTGCTGGGGGTGACCGGTTCGGGCAAGACGTTCAGCATTGCCAACGTGATCCAGCAGGTTCAGCGCCCGACCCTGGTGCTGGCGCCGAACAAGACCTTGGCCGCGCAGCTGTACGGTGAGTTCAAGGCGTTTTTCCCCAATAACGCGGTGGAGTACTTCGTCTCCTACTACGACTATTACCAGCCGGAAGCCTATGTACCGTCGTCGGACACCTTCATCGAGAAGGATGCATCGATCAACGACCATATCGAGCAGATGCGTCTCTCGGCGACCAAGGCGCTGCTGGAGCGCCGCGATGCGATCATCGTCACCACCGTGTCGTGCATCTACGGCCTGGGCAGCCCCGAGACCTACCTGAAAATGGTCCTGCACGTGGACCGCGGCGACAAGCTCGACCAGCGCGCGCTGCTGCGCCGCCTGGCCGACCTGCAGTACACCCGCAACGAGATGGACTTTGCCCGCGCCACCTTCCGTGTAAGGGGGGATGTGATCGACATTTTCCCCGCAGAATCGGACCTGGAGGCCATCCGCGTCGAGCTGTTCGACGACGAGGTGGAGAACATCGCGGCGTTCGACCCGCTGACCGGCGAGGTCTTCCGCAAGCTGCCGCGGTTCACCTTCTACCCCAAAAGCCACTACGTCACCCCGCGGGAAACCCTGCTGGACGCCGTGGAGGGCATCAAGGCAGAGCTCAAGGACCGCCTGGAGTACCTGCACAAGGCCAACAAGCTGGTCGAAGCCCAGCGCCTGGAGCAGCGCACCCGGTTCGACCTGGAGATGATCCTGGAGCTGGGCTACTGCAATGGCATCGAAAACTACTCGCGTTACTTGTCTGGCCGCCCGGCGGGTGCACCGCCGCCAACGCTGTACGACTACCTGCCGCCCGATGCGCTGCTGGTGATCGACGAATCCCATGTCAGCGTGCCGCAGGTGGGGGCCATGTACAAAGGCGACCGTTCGCGCAAGGAAACCCTGGTCGAGTATGGCTTCCGCCTGCCGTCGGCACTGGACAACCGGCCCATGCGCTTCGATGAATGGGAGAGTGTCAGCCCACAGACCATCTTCGTTTCCGCCACCCCGGGGCCTTATGAGGCCGAGCATGCCGGGCGGGTGGTGGAGCAGGTGGTGCGCCCCACCGGGCTGGTCGACCCGCAGGTCGAAATTCGCCCGGCGCTGACCCAGGTCGACGACCTGCTGTCGGAGATCCGCAAGCGGGTGGCTGCCGGCGAACGGGTGCTGGCCACCACCTTGACCAAGCGCATGGCAGAAGACCTCAGCGACTACCTGGCCGATCACGATGTGCGGGTGCGCTACCTGCACTCGGACATCGACACGGTGGAGCGGGTGGAGATCATCCGTGACTTGCGCCTGGGTACCTTTGACGTGCTGGTGGGGATCAACCTGCTGCGTGAGGGCCTGGACATGCCCGAGGTGTCCCTGGTGGCGATCCTCGATGCCGACAAGGAAGGCTTCCTGCGCTCGGAGCGGTCGCTGATCCAGACCATCGGCCGTGCGGCGCGTAACCTCAATGGCCGGGCCATCCTGTACGCCGACAACATCACCGGCTCGATGCAGCGGGCGATCGATGAAACCGAGCGCCGCCGCGAGAAGCAGATCGCCTTCAACGAAGCCAACGGCATCGTGCCCAAGGGCGTGATCAAGGACATTACCGACATCATGGAGGGCGCCACCGTCCCGGGTGCGCGCAGCAAGAAGCGCAAGGGCATGGCCAAGGCCGCGGAGGAAAGCGCCCGTTACGAGGCCGAACTGCGCACGCCTGGGGAGATCACCAAGCGTATCAAGCAGTTGGAGGAGAAAATGATGCAGTTCGCCCGCGACCTGGAGTTCGAAGCCGCGGCGCAGTTGCGTGACGAGATCACCAAGCTGCGCGAGCGGTTGATCACCAGCTGAAGGCTGGCGCCGGCCCTGTGGGTGCATCTTAACAAGCTCAATGGGCCTCGCCAGCTTTCAAGCCCTGGGGCAATTTGCGGGTCAGCAGCACCGCCACCATGCTTACCGCCAAACCAATCCCGACGAAGTGGAAGGCGTCGTTGTAAGCCATGATCAGCGCCTGCTGGTGGGTGATCTCGCTCAGCTTGCCCAGCGCCGCGTTGTCACTCCCCAGGCGCTCCGTCAGTTGCGCCAGGCGCTCGGCCACTTGGGGGTTGGTGGGCACTACGGCCTCACGCAGGTAATCGAAATACACCTTGGTGCGTGCGTCCAGCAGTGTTGCCAGCAAGGCAATGCCAATGGCGCCGCCGAGGTTGCGCAGGATATTGAACAGGCTCGACGCAGACCCTGCGTCCTGCGGCTGAATATAGGCGGTGGCGATCAGCGAGATGGTGACCATGATCATCGGCTGGCCCAGTGCGCGAATGATCTGCACATGGTTGAACTGCGGCCCGGCAAAGTCAGGGTTCAGGACCCCCGAGCCGAAACTGGCAGCGCCGAACAGGCAGAAGCCCAGCGCACACAGCACCTTGGGCGATACCACCTTCATCAGCTGCGGCACCAGCGGAATCAGGAACAGCTGCGGAATACCCATCCACATGATCACTTCGCCAATCTGCAGGGCGTTGTAGCCCTGCACCTGGGTCAGATACAGCGGCAGCAGGTAGATCGAGCCGTACAACCCGACCCCCATGCCCAGGCTGGCGATGCTCGACAGGCCGAAGTTACGGTTGCCGAGTATGCGCAGGTTGATCAGTGGGTGCGGCCTGGAAAACTGCAGGATGACGAAGGTGATGAGGCTGACCAGGGCGACGCTGCCCAGGGCCACGATCAAGTGCGATTCCAGCCAGTCCTTGCGGTGGCCTTCTTCGAGAAATACCTGCAGGCAGCCCAGGCCCAGGCCGAGTGTGAGGATGCCGGCATAGTCGGTGCTTTTCAGCAGATCCCAGTGCGCCTCCTTTTTCTCCAACCCGTACAGCAGGCCAGCGATCATCACCAGGCCCGGCGGGATGTTGATGTAGAAGATGTATTCCCAGCCCCAGTTCTCGGTCAGCCAGCCGCCCAGGGTGGGGCCGATCGACGGCGCGAAGGTGGCGGTCATGGCGAACATGGCCATGCCCTTGGCACGGTGGTGCTCCGGCAGTTTGGTCAAGGTCAGGGTGAATGCCAGCGGGATCAGCGCGCCGCCGGTAAAGCCTTGCAGGGCGCGGAACAGGATCATGCTTTCCAGGTTCCAGGCCATCGAGCACAGCAACGAAGACAGCAGGAACCCGGCCGAAACCCACACCGCCAGGCGCCGCGCCGACAGCAGCTGCACCAGCCAGGCCGTCAGCGGGATCATGATGATTTCCGCGACCAGGTACGAGGTGGAAATCCACGAGCCTTCTTCCAGGGTGGCCGACAGCGCGCCCTGGATGTCCTTGAGCGAAGAGTTGGTGATCTGGATGTCCAGCACCGCCATGAAGGCGCCGAGCATCACGCTCATCACGGCGATCCAGTCGCGGCGGCTGGGCTCCGCCGTCGGGCGCAGCAGTTGTTCAGCGGCCATCGTGGCCTTCGTCTTCGTTGCGCAGGTCCACGGTGGCAGTGACCGACATGCCCGGGCGAATACGCCCGTGCAGAGGGTTGTCGGCGCGGAAGGTGAGTTTTACCGGGATGCGCTGGACCACCTTGGTGAAGTTGCCGGTGGCGTTGTCCGGTGGCAGCAGGCTGAATTGCGCACCCGAGGCTGCGAACAGGCTGTCGACCCGGCCTTCGATCGGCGTATCGGGGTAGCTGTCGAACAGCAGTTCAGCGCGCTGGCCTGGCTGCATATGGCCGATCTGGGTTTCCTTGAAGTTGGCCTGCACCCAGATGTCTTCGTCAGGCACGATCGACAGCAAGTAAGCCCCGGCCTGCACCACCTGGCCATTACGGGCACTGCGCTGGCCGATGGTGCCGCTGATGGGCGCGCGGATCTCGCAGCGGGTGAGGTTCAACTCGGCCTGGGCCAGGTCGGCGCGGGCATTGGCGATCTGCGCATCGAGGCGCTTGAGGTCGGCATTCAGTGCGCTGACCTGCTGGCGCTGGCTTTGCAGGTCGGCACGGGCCTTGTCCACTTGCGACCCGGCAACATGGCTGTCGGCCGACAGGGTGGTGACCCGTTCTTCCGACACAAACCCTGGCTTGCGCAGTTTCTCGGCGCGGCTCAGGTCCAGCCGCGAGCGGTCGAACGTGGCCTGGTTGGCGGCCACCTGGGCCTGGCCGGCGGCAATCAGGCTGCTTTGCTGGGTAAGGCGGCTTTGCGCCTGGGCGTACTCGGCTTCGCGGGTGGCCAGTGCCGCACGGGCGCGCTGAAGGGCCAGCTCGAAATCGGCCGCCTCCAGGCGCACCAGCAGGTCGCCCTGGTTGACATGCTGGTTGTCTTCGACCGGCACGCTGTCGATGCGCGCGCCCAACTGGCTGGAGACACGGGTGATCTCGCCCTGTACGTAGGCGTTGTCGGTACTTTCGTAGAAGCGCCCCTTGAAATACCAATGGGCCAGGAAAGCCAGGGCAATGATGGCCACCAGGGTGAAGAATATCGCCAGGCGGCGTTTGAGTTGGGCAGGCATGGGGGATTGTCGTTGCAGAAATGTAAATAAATTTAACAGCGGCAGATGGCCACTCGGCAAGTGACGTTCGCGCCATTGCTGGAGCCCGGTGCCCGCCACCTGCTAACATCCCGCCTTTGTTTCATCTTTCGTTCGAGACTCTCCATGACCACCGTACGCACGCGTATCGCGCCATCGCCTACCGGCGACCCTCATGTTGGCACTGCCTACATCGCCCTGTTCAACTACTGCTTCGCCAAGCAGCACGGCGGTGAGTTCATCCTGCGCATCGAAGACACCGACCAGTTGCGCTCCACGCGCGAGTCGGAGCAGCAGATCTTCGATGCCCTGCGCTGGCTCGGCATCGAATGGAACGAAGGCCCGGACGTTGGCGGCCCGCACGGCCCGTACCGGCAGAGCGAGCGTGGCGAGATCTACGCCCAGTACGCCAAGCAACTGGTCGACGCCGGCCACGCTTTCTACTGCTTCTGCACCGCCGAAGAGCTGGAACAGATGCGTGCCGAACAGCAAGCCCGCGGCGAAACCCCGCGCTATGACGGCCGTGCCTTGCTGCTGAACGACGAGGAAGTGCAGCGCCGCCTGGCCGCTGGCGAGCCGCACGTGATCCGCATGAAGGTGCCCAGCGAAGGCGTGTGCGTGGTGCCGGACATGCTGCGTGGCGATGTCGAAATCCCGTGGGATCGCATGGACATGCAGGTGCTGATGAAGAACGACGGCCTGCCCACGTACTTCCTGGCCAACGTGGTGGACGACCACCTGATGGGCATTACCCACGTGCTCCGCGGCGAAGAATGGCTGCCATCGGCACCCAAGCTGATCAAACTGTACGAGTATTTCGGCTGGGAGCAGCCCAAGCTGTGCTACATGCCGCTGCTGCGTAACCCCGACAAGTCCAAGTTGTCCAAGCGCAAGAACCCGACGTCGGTCACCTTCTACGAGCGCATGGGCTTCATGCCCGAAGCCATGCTCAACTACCTGGGCCGCATGGGCTGGTCGATGCCGGACGAGCGCGAGAAGTTCTCGCTGGCCGAGATGGTCGAGCACTTCGACCTGTCGCGCATCTCGCTGGGCGGCCCGATCTTCGATATCGAGAAGCTGTCCTGGCTCAACGGCCAGTGGTTGCGCGAGCTGCCGGTCGAGGAGTTCGCGGCGCGCCTGCAGAAGTGGGCGTTCAACAGCGATTACATGATGAAGATCGCCCCGCATGTGCAGGGCCGGGTGGAAACCTTCAGCCAGGTCGCCCCGCTGGGCGGTTTCTTCTTCGAAGGCGCGTTGAAGCTGGACGCCAAGCTGTTCGAAAGCAAGAAGTTGTCGGCCGACCAGGTGCGCCAGGTCATCCAGCTGATCCTGTGGAAGCTCGAAAGCCTGCGCCAGTGGGAAAAAGAGCGTATCACCGGCTGTATCCAGGCTGTGGTCGAGGCGCTGGAGCTGAAGCTGCGCGATGCCATGCCGCTGATGTTCGCGGCCATCACCGGCCAGGCCAGCTCGGTGTCGGTGCTGGACGCCATGGAAATCCTTGGCCCGGACCTGACCCGCTACCGCCTGCGCCAGGCCTTGGACCTGCTGGGTGGTGTGTCGAAGAAGGAAAACAAAGAGTGGGAAAAGCTGCTGGCCACCATCGCCTGAGG
>NZ_BCBD01000128.1:0-15392 GCF_001320345.1 Pseudomonas sp. NBRC 111127
CCCTCAAAACCTCAAAACCCCAAAAAGCACAAAGGCGACCCGAAGGTCGCCTTTGCTGTCCATAACGATTGAATCGTTACTTCTTCTTACGCACGTACAGAACCAAATTGTGGTCCACCAGCTCGAAACCGTGTTCCTCCACGATTTCACGCTGACGCTTCTCGATGGCAGCGTCCATGAACTCGATGACTTCACTGGTATCCACGTCGACCATATGGTCGTGGTGACCGCCATCGGCCAGTTCGAATACCGCATGACCGCCGTCGAAGTTGTGGCGAACCACCAGACCCGCCGCTTCGAACTGGGTCAGTACGCGGTACACGGTAGCCAGGCCAACGTCCTCGCCAGCCTCCATCAGCGCCTTGTAGACATCCTCGGCGCTCATGTGACGCTGCTCGGCAGAGTCGAGCATCTGAAGGATCTTGACTCGAGGCAGGGTTACCTTGAGACCGGCTTTGCGTAATTCGCTATTTTCAACCATGGTCAGCTTTCTCGCCGATGCTGCTTCGCAGCTTCTCTTAATACGGGTATGATCGGGGTTTACGTTGTCCAGCCAAGATAGTGGAAGTCGCCCACCGATGCAAAACACCAAGCTCTTGCTAAACAGCCTCGCCCTCGCGGGACTGCTCGCACTCGCCGGTTGCTCGTTTCCCGGGGTTTACAAAATCGACATCCAGCAGGGCAATGTCGTCACGCAGGACATGATAGACCAATTGCGCCCGGGAATGACCCGACGGCAAGTGCGGTTTATCATGGGCAACCCGCTGATTCAGGACACTTTCAACACCAACCGTTGGGATTACCTGTACAGCCTGCAGCCTGGTGGCGGCCAACGCCAGCAGGAGCGCATGAGCATTTTCTTCAACGACAGCGACCAACTGGTCAGCCTGTCTGGCGACTTTATGCCAGGCGTTAGCCGCGACCAGGAAATTCTGGGTGGCAGCAGCGATACCACGCTCAGCCCCGGCACCGAGCCAGGCCAAACCGAGCAGCCAGCCGCGCAACCGGCGGAGCAACCTGCCAAGCCTGGTTCGACCGAAGAGGCCATCCAGCGCGAAATCGATACCATCGAGACCACCCCGGTGCCTACGCCAGCACCGCTGGAAACCCGGTAATCGAAAGCAACAAAAAAGCCCGGACTTGTTCCGGGCTTTTTGTTGCTGCCTGCCTGATCAGCCGTTCAGCTGCTTGGCACGCTGGCAGAACGCATCGACCAGGGTATTCGCCGCCTGGTTGAACAGCGGCCCCAACGTGGCACGTACAATGGGCCCGGCATAGTCGAACGACAGGTCCAGGCTGATCTTGCAGGCCTTCTCGCCCAAAGGCTTGAACACCCACACCCCATGCAACTGGGTAAAGGGGCCTTCCTCCAGGTTCATTTCGATGGACTGCCCGGGCACCAGCACGTTGCGCGTCACAAAGTGCTGGCTCATGCCGCCCTTGGCCACTTCGAGCTTGGCACGCATATGCGTTTCGCTGCTGTCGATCACCGTCGCGGCCGAGCACCACGGCAGGAACTGCGGGTAGCTGGCCACATCGTTGACCAGATCGTAGAGCGCCTGGGCGGGGTATGGCAGCAGGGCGGAGCGTTGAATATGGGTAGTCATCCAGGCGTCACTTCCAAGGCTGGGTGGCGGCGCTTCGCAGCGTGCCAAAAACAGATTCTGTCGGCAGGACAGGGCTTGTATTGTCCGGTATTCATTGCGGTGGCTCAAGCACACCGAAATCCCATAGCGAACGACGCACGGTCTTGCCTATAATGCCGGCCCTATGGCTAAACAAAAGAAACATCCGACCGGGACCATCGCGCAGAACAAAAAAGCGCGACACGATTACTTCATCGAACACAAGTTCGAGGCCGGGCTGGTCCTGTCCGGTTGGGAAGTAAAAAGCCTGCGAGCCGGCAAGGCGCACCTCGTGGACAGCTACGTGCTGCTCAAGGACGGTGAGGCCTGGCTGTTCGGCAGCCACATCACCCCGCTGACTACGGCCAGCACCCACGTGATCGCCGACCCGATGCGCACGCGCAAGCTGCTGCTGAACAAGCGCGAGCTCGAGCGCCTGGAAGCGGCGGTGGCGCAAAAGGGTTACACCTGCGTGGCGTTGTCGCTGTACTGGAGCAAGCACCTGATCAAGTGCGAAATTGCACTGGGCAAGGGCAAGAAGGAATTCGACAAGCGCGACACCGTGCGCGAACGCGATTCCAACCGCGAGCTGCAGCGGGCGGTGCGCAACAAGGGCAAGGAAGACTAAAACCTTCTTTGTCAGCAGCGCGGTCAGTGTAGGAGCGGCCTTGTGTCGCGATGGGCTGCGAAGCAGCCCCAGCAATCTCGGCTCATTGCCGAAGCCCAGGGGCCGCTTCGCAGCCCATCGCGGCACAAGGCCGCTCCTACATTAACCGCACATGCATGAAGAGACCGAGTCAACGCCCGCTACGCCGCTCCGCCCGCGCTACCCGCTGCGCCTCCTCATGCGCTTCTTCCAGCACTTCCTGCACATACAGAATGTGCCGGCTGGACACCTCTCGCGCCTCCTCCGCCCTGCCTTCGACAATCGCCAAGTACAGCTCGCGGTGCTGGCTGATCAGCATGTCGCGGGTCTCGGTCCGCTGCTGGTACATGCCACCAATGTTGGTCACCACGTTGCGCTTGAGCAGGTCGAACAGGCCACGAATGGTGTGCAACAGCACCGCGTTATGGCTGGCCTCGGCAATTGCCAGGTGGAAGCGCGCATCGGCCGCGCCCTCCTCGGCCCGGGTCACTTCATCGACCCTGGCGTAGCAGTCCTGCAGCGTGTCGAACGCCGCCTTCAGCCGCGCCCGGTCTGGCTCGGTAGCGCGCTGCGCCGCGTAATACGCACAGGACGCCTCCAGTGTATGGCGAAACTCGAGCAGGTCGCGCTGGGCCTCGGGGCTGTGTTCCAGCAACTGCAACAGCGGGTCACTGAACGTGGACCCCAGCGACTCGGCGACAAAGTTGCCGCCCCCCTGCCGGCTGACCAACAAGCCCTTGGCCACCAGTTTCTGGATCGCCTCACGCAGTGACGGGCGCGACACGCCGAACTGTTCGGCAAGCGCACGCTCGGCGGGCAGCCGCTGCCCCGACGTGAGGGTGCCCTCCAGAATCATCGCTTCTAACCGATCGACGATGTCGTCGGACAGGCGCCGTTGGCGAACCTGATCAAAAACCATCACATGCTCTCCACAAACCCCGGCACACACCCGGGGGGTGCCTATTCTCGCCGATCCAGAGCGCGCGAACACCCATCAGGCCATGATTTTCCCGGCACATCAGCTGCCCGCTCATCGGCACGCGACCAAAGTTTTGCACGGGACAAATTGACACACCCACGACAGCGCTTTTAACCTAGCGACCAGCCATTGTAAATTGGTCTTACCAATTATCCAATGCCAGCGCCTGACCAACAACAATTAGGGGCCACCCCATATGCAAACCTGGCAACAACTCTATAGCCCGCTTGGTAGTCTTGGCCTGTCCGCACTGGCGGCGGTCATTCCCATCGTGTTCTTCTTCCTTGCCCTCGCCGTGTTCCGCCTGAAGGGCCACGTGGCGGGTAGCATTACCCTGGCCTTGTCGGTACTGGTGGCCATATTTGCCTTCCAGATGCCGGTCGACATGGCCCTGGCTGCCGCAGGTTACGGCTTCCTTTACGGCCTTTGGCCAATTGCCTGGATCATCGTTGCCGCGGTGTTCCTGTACAAACTCACGGTCAAGAGCGGCCAGTTCGAAGTGATCCGCAGCTCAGTGCTGTCCATCACCGACGACCAGCGCCTGCAGGTACTGCTGATCGGCTTCTGCTTCGGCGCGTTTCTGGAAGGTGCAGCAGGCTTCGGCGCGCCGGTGGCCATCACCGCCGCACTGCTGGTCGGCCTGGGCTTCAACCCACTGTACGCCGCCGGCCTGTGCCTGATCGCCAACACCGCACCCGTCGCCTTCGGCGCCCTGGGCATCCCGATCATCGTGGCCGGCCAGGTGACCGGTATCGACGCCTTCCACATCGGCGCCATGACCGGCCGCCAGCTGCCGCTGCTGTCGCTGTTCGTGCCGTTCTGGCTGGTGTTCATGATGGACGGCCTGCGCGGCGTGAAAGAAACCTGGCCTGCCGCACTGGTCGCCGGCCTGAGCTTTGCCGTGACCCAGTACTTCACCTCGAACTTCATCGGCCCCGAGCTGCCAGACATCACTTCGGCCCTGGCCAGCCTGATCTGCCTCACCCTGTTCCTGAAAGTGTGGCAACCCAAGCGCGCGTTCGGCGAAGCCAAGGCCAGCGTGGGTGCCGCCGTGGTGCAGCCAAGCGGCAGCCAGCCAAGCCCTTACAGCTTTGGCGAAATTTTCAAGGCCTGGTCGCCGTTCCTGATCCTGACCGTGCTGGTTACCATCTGGACCCTGAAACCATTCAAGGCCGCCTTCGCCCCGGGCGGCGCGATGTACAACTTTGTGTTCAACTTCGCCATCCCGCACCTTGACCAACTGGTGATCAAGACCGCACCGATCGTGGCCGCGCCAACCGCCATGCCCGCAGTGTTCAAGCTGGACCCGATCTCCGCCACCGGCACCGCAATCTTCCTCTCGGCGCTGATCTCGATGGCGGTGCTGAAAATCAACGTCAAAACTGGTCTTACCACTTTCAAAGAGACCTTCTGGGAGCTGCGCTGGCCCATCCTGTCGATTGGCATGGTGCTGGCCTTCGCCTTCGTCACCAACTACTCGGGCATGTCGTCGACCATGGCCCTGGTGCTGGCCGGCACTGGCGCGGCGTTCCCGTTCTTCTCGCCGTTCCTTGGCTGGCTGGGTGTGTTCCTGACCGGGTCGGACACCTCGTCCAACGCCCTGTTCAGCTCGCTGCAGGCCACCACTGCACACCAGATCGGGGTCAACGACACCCTGCTGGTAGCGGCCAACACCAGCGGCGGCGTGACCGGCAAGATGATCTCGCCGCAATCGATCGCCGTGGCCTGCGCCGCCACCGGCCTGGTCGGCAAGGAATCCGACCTGTTCCGCTTCACCGTCAAGCACAGCCTGTTCTTTGCCACCATCGTCGGCCTGATCACCCTGATCCAGGCTTACTGGCTGACCGGCATGCTGGTTCATCACTAAAGTGAAAGGGGCCGGGCGCCATCGGGCGCCTGGCATACCCCCAAGCAACGCTGCGAGAATCCATGATCATTTCTGCCTCTACCGACTATCGCGCCGCGGCCCAACGCAAGCTGCCTCCTTTCCTGTTCCACTATGCCGACGGCGGTGCCTACGCCGAGCACACGCTGCGCCACAACGTCGCCGACCTGGCAAGCATTGCCTTGCGCCAGCGCGTGTTGAAGAACATGTCCGAGCTCAGCCTGCAGACCACACTGTTCGGCGAAACCCTGAGCATGCCCGTGGCCCTGGCCCCGGTCGGCCTCACCGGCATGTACGCCCGCCGTGGCGAAGTACAGGCGGCGCGGGCGGCGGCGGCCCATGGCATACCGTTCACCATGTCTACGGTGTCGGTGTGCCCGATCGAAGAAGTGGCGCCAGCCATCGACCGCCCCATGTGGTTCCAGCTGTACGTGCTCAAGGACCGCGGCTTCATGCGCAACGCCCTGGAGCGGGCCAAGGCGGCCGGGGTCAAGACCCTGGTATTCACCGTGGACATGCCCGTGCCCGGCGCCCGCTACCGCGACGCCCACTCTGGCATGAGCGGCAAGCACGGGCCGCTGCGCCGCGTGCTGCAAGCCATGACCCACCCCGAGTGGGCCTGGGACGTGGGCGTGATGGGCCGCCCGCACGATTTGGGCAACATCTCCAAGTACCGGGGCAACCCGACCGGCCTGGCCGACTACATCGGCTGGCTGGGCAACAACTTCGACCCGTCCATTTCCTGGAAGGACCTGGAGTGGATCCGCGAGTTCTGGGATGGCCCGATGATCATCAAAGGCATCCTGGATGCCGATGACGCCCGCGATGCGGTCAAATTCGGTGCCGACGGCATCGTCGTGTCCAACCACGGTGGCCGCCAGCTCGATGGCGTGCTGTCCAGCGCCCGCGCCCTGCCGGCCATTGCCGATGCGGTGAAAGGTGACTTGAAGATTCTCGCCGACTCCGGCATTCGCAGCGGCCTGGATGTGGTACGCATGATCGCCCTGGGTGCCGACACCGTGCTGATTGGCCGCGCCTTCCTCTATGCGCTGGCCGTGCATGGCCAGGCCGGGGTGAAAAACCTGCTGGAGCTGTTCGAGAAGGAAATGCGCGTAGCCATGGTGCTGACCGGCGCCAAGACCATCAGCGAAATCACCCGCGACTCGCTGGTACGCGAACTGGGCGCCTGAGCGCCTGCACCAACGACCGCCTGATAGACCCGGGGCATGTGGCACGCAGAGGCCACAGCCCCGCGAGGAGACTGCATGAGCCTGCCCGCCGCGTTTCTGCGTGATGCCGAGCGCCTGATCCCCGCCGCACGCCGCTTCGGCGACCCCACCTCGACCCTGGCCTTCGGCACCGACGCCAGCTTCTACCGGCTGATCCCCAAACTGGTGGTGCGTGTCGAGTCCGAAGACGAAGTGGTCGGCCTGATCAAGCTGGCCCAACGCGACCGGGTGCCGGTCACCTTCCGCGCCGCCGGCACCAGCCTGTCTGGCCAGGCCATCAGCGACTCGGTGCTGATCGTGCTGGGCGATAACTGGAACGGCCGCGAGATCCGTGGCCAAGGCGAACAGATCCGCCTGCAGCCCGGGGTGATCGGCGCCCAGGCCAACGCCTGGCTGGCCCCGTTCGGGCGCAAGATCGGCCCCGACCCGGCCTCGATCAACGCCTGCAAGATCGGCGGTATCGTCGCCAACAACGCCAGCGGCATGTGCTGCGGCACTGCCCAGAACACCTACCACACCCTGGCCGGCCTGCGCCTGGTGCTGGCAGACGGCACCCGCCTGGACAGCGAAGACCCGGCCAGCGTGGCGGCCTTTGAAGCCAGCCATGCCGAGCTGCTGCAAGCGCTGGCCCGCCTGGGCCGCGAAACCCGCGCCAACACGGCATTGGCCGAGCGCATCCGGCACAAGTACCGGCTGAAGAACACCACCGGCCTGTCGCTGAACGCGCTGGTGGACTACGACCAGCCGCTGGACATTCTGCAGCACTTGCTGGTCGGCTCCGAAGGCACCCTGGGCTTTATCAGCGCTGTTACCTACAACACCGTGCCCGACCACCCGCACAAGGCCAGCGCCCTGCTGGTGTTCCCCAGCGTGGAAAGCTGCTGCCGCGCGGTGCCGGTACTCAAGCGCCAGCCGGTGTCGGCCGTGGAACTGCTCGACCGCCGCAGCCTGCGCTCGGTGCAGGACATGGCCGGCATGCCGCTGTGGGTAAAAGGCCTGTCGGCCAACGCCTGCGCCCTGCTGATCGAGTCACGCGCGGCCAGCCAGAGCCTGCTGCACGAGCAACTGCAGCAGGTAATGGCCTCGATCGCCGACTTCCCGCTGGAGCAGCGCGTGGACTTCAGCGAAGACCCGGCGGTGTACAACCAGCTGTGGAAAATCCGCAAAGACACCTTCCCCGCCGTCGGCGCCGTGCGCCAGACCGGCACCACCGTCATCATCGAAGACGTGACCTTCCCGGTCGAGCAACTGGCCGAGGGCGTGAACCGCCTGATCCAGCTGTTCGACAAGCACCGCTATGACGAAGCGATCATTTTCGGCCACGCCCTGGAAGGCAACCTGCACTTCGTTTTCACCCAAGGGTTCAACAGCGCCGAAGAGGTTGCCCGTTACCAGGCATTCATGGACGACGTGGCGCAACTGGTGGCCGTGGAGTTCGGCGGTTCGCTGAAGGCCGAGCACGGCACCGGGCGCAACATGGCACCGTTCGTGGCGCTGGAGTGGGGCCACGACGCCTACCAACTGATGTGGCAGCTCAAGCGCCTGCTCGACCCCAACGGCATCCTCAACCCCGATGTGGTGCTGAGTGACGACCCGGCCATTCACCTGAAAAACCTCAAGCCACTGCCCGCCGCCGACGAAATCGTCGACAAGTGCATCGAGTGCGGCTTCTGCGAACCCGTGTGCCCGTCCAAGGGACTGACCCTCAGCCCACGCCAGCGCATCGTGATGTGGCGGGACATCCAGGCCAAGCAACGCGCCGGCATCGACACCCGCGAGCTGATGCGCACCTACCAGTACCAAGGCATCGACACCTGCGCTGCCACCGGCCTGTGCGCCCAGCGCTGCCCGGTGGGCATCAATACCGGCGAGCTGGTGAAAAAACTGCGCAGCCAGGCTGCCGACCACGGCAACACCGCCAACTGGCTGGCCGAGCACTTCCCCACCGCACTGGGCGGCGCCCGCCTGACCCTGACCGCAGCCAACAGCGCGCGCAAGCTGCTCGGCGCCCCACGCCTGGGCCGCCTGAGCGTCACCCTGCGCAAAGCCAGCAACGGCCGCCTGCCGCAGTGGACGCCCGCCATGCCCCAACCGCTGCGCCCGGTCGCCTTCGGCCAGGCCAGCAACGACGCCCGCCCACGGGTGGTGTACCTGGCGGCTTGCGTGTCCAGGGTAATGGGCCCGGCCTATGCCGACCGCGAGCAAAGCCCGCTGCTGGACAAGACCCGCGCCCTGCTGGAAAAGGCCGGCTACCAGGTCGTGTTCCCCGACAACGCCGACAGCCTGTGCTGCGGCCAGCCGTTCGCGTCCAAGGGTTACCCCGAGCAGGCCGAACACAAGCGCCAAGAGCTGATCAACGCCCTGCTGCACGCCAGCCGCGGCGGCCTTGACCCGATCTACTGCGACACCAGCCCCTGCACCCTGCGCCTGGTACAAGACCTGGGCGACACCCGGCTGGACCTGTACGACCCCGTGCGCTTCATTCGCACCCACCTGCTCGAACGCCTGGAGTTCACCCCCCAGGATGAGCCAGTGGCCGTGCACGTGACCTGCAGCACCCAGCACCTGGGCGAAAGCCAGGCCCTGATCGACCTGGCCCGGCGCTGCAGCAAGCAGGTAGTCATCCCGGAAGGCATTCATTGTTGCGGGTTCGCTGGCGACAAGGGCTTCACCACCCCCGAGCTCAACGCCCACTCGCTGCGCAGCCTGAAGGATGCCGTGCAGTACTGCAGCGAAGGCATTTCCACCAGCCGCACCTGCGAAATCGGCTTGAGCAGCCACAGCGGCATCGACTACCACGGCCTGGTCTACCTGGTGGACCGCGTCACTCGCCCCCGCAGCCTCTGAAGCCTGCGCGATCCATTTTGGGAGATAACGCAGCCCAACGGGCTGCGCTGTCGCGAAGAGAACTCAATCCGTAAGCGCGACGCGCCCTGTGTGGGAGCGGGCGTGCCCGCGAAGAATCCAGCGCGGTGCCTGGCACCGGCTACGCCGGTGTTCGCGGGCAAGCCCCCCTCTCGCAAACAACCCCCCCCCCGCGGCACGAACAAGATTGAACCCTTGCAAAACTACCAAGGTCCATCCTTTAGGCCCACCTTCCCGAGGCCCCAGAGGAGACTCCCATGAAAGGTACCGCGCTTTCGGCCCTGTTCGCGGCCGCTACCCTGCTGGCTTCGCCGGTGTTCGCTGCTGACGACCTGTGCGCCATCAACCTGCAAAAAATCGACGACAGCATGGCCACCGCCGGCGCCACCTCCGAGGGCCTGGACAAAGCCGTGACCGAGCACGTCGACAAAGCCAAGGCTGCCCAGGCCTCGGGCGACACCAAGGAATGCATCGCCATCACCAGCAAAGTGCTGGAGCGCCTGGAAAAAACCGAGAAAGGCAGCGGTTCGGGCAGCGGCGGCGCCTAAGCCCTGGGCGGGCGACAGGACCAGCTGTCGACGTCGCCCGCACAATGGCGTATACTCCGGCTCACGTGCCGTAAGGTGCGTTAGCCAAGAGCTAGTGTAGGGGCCGATTAGGATTCGACGCCGGTAGCGAAACTCTAGGTGCATGCCGAGTTGGTAACAGAACTCGTAAATCCACTGTTGCAACTTCTATAGTTGCCAATGACGAAACCTTCGGCGCGGAGTACAAGCTGGCTGCGTAAGCAGTCCTCTTGACCCGTTGCTTCTGGTAGCTTCGGCTCCAGCAATCACTAGGGGATGCCTGTAAACCCGAACTGATTGTCATATAGAACAGGATCGTCGCGTAGCACGTTGTGGGCGAAGTGACTAAAACTTACACAACTCATCCAAAGCACCCTGCCCGTCGGGCGGCTGCGGATTAAATCAGTAGACACGGCTAAGCATGTAGTACCGACAGCGGAGTACTGGCGGACGGGGGTTCAAATCCCCCCGGCTCCACCAAATAATCCTTACAAATCAGGCACTTAGCGAATCCCGCAAGTGCCTTTTTTGTGTCTGAATGGGCTGTTTTGGCTCAGGAATGCCAGCTTAATGACAGCTTTTGTAGTGCCATGTAGTGGCCACTAAGACATCAGCGGCAGGCGCCAGCGGCCGCCTCCAGCTCCTTCTCGTAACCGATCCGCTGCCGGCGCTCGGCCAGCAGCGCCCTCACCTTCACTTCCAGGCTGTCGGTCTTTCGCAGGCCGGCAGCTGCCCAAGGCGGAACAGCTACCTCCGGCGCCCGGCACGGCACCTGCACTGGCACCTCGACGCGCACGTACTGGACCTCTGGCGCGACCTTCCCTGCGCAGCCGGCAATCAGAGCGATGCCTGCGAGCACCCCCACCCCGCGCAGGATTCGACCTGCAGCACCTGCAGCACCTGCACCGCCTGCGCTTTTGTGCAAGACCTGCACTTGTTCGCTGCTCCTGCAGGGCCCACCGTGGTGGCCACCCTCAAGCCTAGAAGCCATGCGGGTTTCAGTGGTAATTTCGCCTGCTTGGTGGCCGGGCAGGCCCACCCCTAAATCTGTCATAGCCCTAGCTCCAGATCGATAATTGAGGTGGCGGCCGCGCATTGGTCGCCGCCGGTTCGCTCCTGCTGCAGGCGGTTTGCCGCCGCATAGTCGACCTTTGCGCCGGCCCCGGCTTCGGCCACCGCCTGCGCGACCCTGGCTTGGCGCTCACTTGCGGCCAGAGTCAGGTCTCCCAGCGCCTTGCCCTGCTCGCCTGCCAGGGCCACCAGGTTGTCGCGGGCCTCTTTGCACTGGCCGGCCTGCTGGTTGAGGGCGGCCAGCTCGACCCGCGCATCCTTTATCTGCGCGTGCTGCCACCAGATCACCCCTGCTGCAGCCAAGGAAATCCAAACCCAGATCGGGATCGCCTTCAGCAGCGAAAGCGACCCGTTCACGCTGGCACCGCTTTCAAGGCCGCCGCGTGGTTGCGCTTGAACTTGGCGCTCAGCTCCTCAGGCTGGCGGGCGTAGGCACCCGGGCGCCAGGTACGCAGATACAGCGCCCAGGCGCCGGCCTCGTCATCTGCGGCAGGCAGCGGTTTGGGGTCGGTCCAGATCAGCAGTCGGGCCAGAGCTGCGGCCAGTACAGGGTCGCGGCCGATGGCCTGATAGATGGCCTCCGCTTCGAACGCCAAGCCGCGGGCCCGGCACACGTCCTGGGCCAAGCGCTTGGAGGCAGGGTGAGTCATGACGCCCTTCACCCCACCACCCTTTTCGAACTGGTAGTCCCCGCGGGCCGGGCCCTTGACTTGCTGTTCCAGGCGGAGCGGGTTTTCTTGCAAGCTGATGGCATGCAGCAGGACGCGCGCCGGACGGGTACCCATTTGCGGAGGTAGCAGGGCCAGGCCCTCGCGGATGTCGCTATCAAGTGGCATTGGGTTTTCTCCAGGCGAAAAAAAGCCCGCGCTGGGCGGGCTTTATTTGATCAAGCCGCTGCTGCGGCCTCGATGAGCATTTTTTCGAGAGACGCCAGCTCTGTTCCGGCGAGAGCCGAACCGAAGGCTGTGAATGCGTTGCTCACCATAGGGCGGGTGGCATCCGATGACTGGCCTGCAACCCGCAGCGCACCCATGTTCAGCTCAGACTTCAGGCCGATAGTTTTCACGAGGTCGTTCGTGTAGCTCCACATCTCGACACCGTCATAGCGGATGCTGATGCGCCCAAGGTTTCGATCGAAGATGAGCACCACAGCCGTCAGCTTGGTAGCGCTCAGCTTCTTCGCCCACGCGCCAGACGTGGCCTCTGAGAGAGCTAGGGTGCCGAAGTTGGCGACAATTGCACCCGATCCGGCGAGGTTGGAATAGACCCCCCACGGTGCCGATGCATCGGAAGCAGCGCCAGAAGTGAGGCTGCCGAATGCAAGTTGGTCAGCGCACACACAGCCGATGGTGAAGGAACCGGAGTTTACAAACGGGTTCATGCCCAGCGCCTGGGCGATAGCTGTGACCTTGTATCCCGTCTTGCCGTTGACCATGGTGACGAAGTTAGCCAGCGCGTTGGACGAGCCGTAACTCGGGATGGCGAACTGCTCGACGCGATCAAGAACGACCCCGCTTTTGGCTCCATATGGCGCCAGGCATGGCCAGAACTTGATGCTCGGGATGTTCACCACCTCATCCTCAGCCTGGGAATAGTCGATCTTCGGTGCACCTGGTACCGATGCTGAACCTGGGGTGCGGAGGGCGTAGAGAGGCATTATTGAAGCTCCATTGAGAAGGCACACAGCCAGTTGAACAACGGCTTGTTGTCATATCGGGAGAAGTCGCGCATATCGGAATCGCGCACGCAGCCGCGCCGGCCTGCGCCAGATTGAGGTGAGTTGAGGCTTGGTTGCAGCGCGTAGGTCAGGGTGGTTCCTGCTGCGATTTCTGCGGTTGCCGTAATAACGATGGACGCACCGTCAGCCCCCGCCACTACAGAGGTAATAGAGCCGGCGGATAGCTCGAAGCCGGCATTACCAGGGTCAACGATACTCACCGCATCCACTACCACCCTGCCGATCGGGCCTGGCGTGGCTGCATTGCCGTTGGGCAGGTTATTCAGCTTTAGCGTCAGGGTGGAACCTGAGCGAACTACCGAAACAACTTTGAGGGGCTGCCACTTGCCGCTGACCTGTGTGAGGCGTTCGGCCCGCGCCTCAAGTTCGCCCATCTTGATGTAGCCGTCGGCAGTCATGTGGTACTGGTCGAAGTAGCCATAAGCGTACTTGGGCCCAACCATGACAATGCTTGGGTTTTCGTTGTGGGCCTGCATCTGTGCCAGCGGGATGGCAGGTATCGTGCCGCTTTCACCGGTCAGCATTTGCGAAATGAAAGCAACTGGCGCAATGGCCTGCCCAGTTATTGCCACCACGTCGGCCCGGTAGTCACTGATCCATTCAGCCAGGATTGCCACGTACTGGGCCTGAGTTGTGTCCTTCTGGCTTTCGCCATGAACAATCGACAGACTTGGCACCTGGTAATCCCAGCCGTTGGCTTCTGCGATGTTCTTTGCCGCAGTCACGTGGGCAAGCGCGTTGCTGTAGGTGGTAGTGCCCTTTTTCAGGCTTGCATACGGCACGCCACCAACCGCGGAAATGCTGTAGAGCAGACGCGGGCTTATCGAACTGGTTCTCTCATGCCAGCGCCGAAGTGCGAGCATGTAGGATGTAGCGGGCGTCTCAGCCACCACGCCTGATACGAACTCACGCACGGGGTCGAGGGCGGTCGCCCCAACCCATGAGGTTGGGCGCGGGCCTCCAGGCAAGGTAAACAGGTTCTCGGTGTAACCAGGAGGGGTATAGGGCGAGAACAGGTTCCCCCGCTTCCCATCAATGGTGAACTCGCCACTGGCATCCAGCACTAGGCCGCGCGACCCCAGGGCCAGGCTTTGGCCAGTGACCAGCTTGTGCAGCAGCACATTCCCATCGCGGAAGATCCGCCCGTCTTTGGTGATCGAGTGGGGCTGAGCGGTACCAGCGACGAACTTGAGTGCTCTGACCATATCGAAGGCCACTGCCTGGGCAGCCAACCATGTCCCTGCCTGGGTCAACTGGGTGGCGCCAAGCGGGTCATAGGCCCAGACCTGCCCATCAGCAATAGCCGCCTGACGCTTGCCTGATGGCTTGTCGTTCTGCTCCTGAATCAGCTTCGAATCGTAGCTAACTGCCGGGGTAGGCGGACTGGCATCGCCAGATTGCATCATCACCGACTCACCGGAAAGGAACAGAGTCGCTTGCTGGTAAGCCTCGGTCAGCGGGCGCTTGCGGGCTTCTACCGGCTGGAGAACCGAATCGCCCATGGTCAGGAACGGGCCCTGGCGAAGGTCTGGGCCAAGCGGGCGTTTCTTTTGCACGGGTAGCGATACCAGCATGTTGCCGATGCTCCAGATCAGGGGTGCTTGACCGGTCACAGGCCCAAGGGGCCGCTTGCGCGGCGTGATGTCTGTGCTCAGTGCTGGCTGAGGAGACGGCTTACGCCAGGAAGAGGTGTCAGCGCTCCATTGGTAGAAGCCGTTCTTCGTCAGGTCGGCGTCCGACTGAACCCAGGCCAGCTGGCCGTCATAGATCGGCACATAGGCGAGCATTTCGGCATAAGTGCCGAACCCTTTGTTGCCAATGTCGCTTCCCAGGTCGGCGGCGGTCTGCTCCATCTCAGCGATAGCGGCCTGCGCTGTCGAATTAACGGCCTCTTTAGCGGCAGCAACAGTGGGGTCGATTTGCAGCTTTGCGTTGATGACGAGGTTGTGAAGGGCCTGGGGCGTCCATCTTGGCTGCCCGAATCGGTCGTAAACGATCTCCTCACTGCCGGTCATGTACCGATCGAAGATCGACGCGTTGTTGATCAGGTCACGTGGATCGCTCGAGCCCAGTGGGTTTGTGGGGTCAAAAGCCATATTTTCTCCTGGCACAAAAAAACCCGCACTGGGCGGGTATGCTCGATTGGGTCCTGCTCGGCCGGTAGTCAGCGGCTGCAGCAAGGAGCTATTTGGGCTTGGGCAGCTCTTGGTTGACTGTCAGGTCGATAAGCGGGGCGCCGGCAATCAGGTCCGGATAATTCCCCCAACCGCCTTTCATGATGGGGCGCTCCCACAGCTCAAGGCTGGCCGAGAAGGACCAGCTGCTCTGGCCCATCAAGGTGGGCCCTTCGTAGACGTCCACAAACCGGGCCTTGTAAACGCCAATGCCGCCTGGGACCTTCAACGGACATTCGAACCATTGGCTGCCAGACACTAGTTGCTCATCAAACCAGGCCTCGAATGCCAGCGCCTGCGCATCGCTGAATATCCAGCGCACCGCGGCGACTGTTGGAACGCTCTTGTAAAGCCGTCGCTGTACTGATCGCCCGCTGACCTTGTTGGATCTGCGAATCGGGCTGACGGGGGTGAAGCCGTAGCCCTCGCGCAGCGGCATGGGCAACGATTTTGGGTAGACCACCATGATCGGTCCTTATGTCGGTGCGAAGCCGTCGTCGTCGGCGTAATAGTCATCTCGATACTCGAGGGCCGTGAAGTCGCAACTGCCGTCGCTGCCGGGGTTGATCTCGCTCATCATTGCGCTGTAGCCGACCTGGGTAGACGCTGCGAAC
>NZ_BCBD01000129.1:0-15388 GCF_001320345.1 Pseudomonas sp. NBRC 111127
GGGCCCGGCCGGCAAGGTCTGGCCCTTTGGCCGGCGCACCTCGGTACCCGAGGGGCGGATGGTCGAGGCACGGCCGTGATAACCGATCGGCACGTATTTGTAGTTGGGCAGCAACGGGTTGTCGGGGCGGAACAGCTTGCCGACGTTCTTGGCGTGCTCGATACCCACGTAGAAGTCGGTGTAGTCACCGATCTGCGCCGGTACGTGCAACTGGCAGTCACCGGCGTTGAGCAGGGCCGGCTTCAGCGCCGCCTGGTGTTCGCTGTGTTCACCCAGCAATGCCTGCAAGCGTTCGCGCAGGGCCACCCGCGCGCTGCGCCCCAATGCGAAGAATGCGTTCAGTGCCCCACCCCGGGTCGCCTCGACGGCAGCCTTGGCTGCGCCGTCGAACAGGCCGGCGGCCAGCACCGCCTCCAGGTCGAGGATTGCGTCGCCAATGGCCACGCCACAGCGCCTGGCTTCACCTGGCCGGCTGAAGATGCCCATTGGCAGGTTCTGCAGCGGGAAGTCGCTGTGCCCGTTGGCGTGCTCGACCCAGCTACGGGCAATGGCAGTGTGGTTCATGGGTTATCTCCGGTTCGGGTTGAAGGTGCTCGGCAAGGTGGCCCAGCAACTATCGTAGTCGGCCTGCAATTGCGGGCATTGCAGCGCTTGCACGCTCGGGCGCAGCACCTGGCTGGTCTCGAACATGAACGCCATGGTGTTGTCGACCTTGTGCGGGGCCAACTCGGCGGCAATGGCTTTTTCGCAGGTTTCGGCATCGGGCCCATGGGCGCTCATCACCCCGTGCAACGACGCCCCACCCGGCAGGAAGCCCTCGGCCTTGGCATCGTAGGCACCCTGGATCAAGCCCATGAACTCGTTCATCAGGTTGCGGTGGAACCACGGTGGGCGGAAGGTGTTCTCGGCCACCATCCAGCGCGGCGGGAAGATCACGAAGTCCATGTTGGCCAGGCCATGCACGCTGGTGGGCGAAGTCAGCACGGTGAAGATCGACGGGTCCGGGTGGTCGAAACTGACCGTACCCAACGTGTTGAAGCGGCGCAGGTCGTACTTGTACGGCACGTTGCTGCCATGCCAGGCAACCACGTCCAGCGGCGAATGCTGCAGTTCGCAGGCCCAGTGCTCACCCAGAAACTTCTGGACCAGCTGCTGCGGGCCGGTGGTTTCTTCGTAGTGCGCCACCGGAGTGAGGAAATCCCGCGGGTTGGCCAGGCCATTGCTGCCGATCGGGCCCAGGTCCGGGAGGCGCAAGGGGGCGCCGTGGTTTTCGGCGATGTAGCCGCGGGCCTGGCCGTCGAGCAACTCGACACGGAACTTCATGCCACGCGGGATCACCGCAATCTCCAGCGGTTCGACCTGCAACACGCCCAGCTCGGTGGCAATGCGCAGGCG
Organism: Pseudomonas sp. NBRC 111127; assembly: GCF_001320345.1. Lineage (NCBI taxonomy): Bacteria > Pseudomonadati > Pseudomonadota > Gammaproteobacteria > Pseudomonadales > Pseudomonadaceae > Pseudomonas > Pseudomonas sp. NBRC 111127. Next base: position 1,396 of record NZ_BCBD01000129.1, read on the forward strand.
GCCCTGTTCCGGCACCAGCAACAGTTCGCCATCGGCGTTGAAGAACACCCGCTCCATGGAGCGGTTGGCGCGGTAGACGTAGATGCTCACGCCGCTCGGTTTGTCTGCCGTGGCGTTGGCCACCATCGGCAGCCAGCCTTCGATGAAGTCGGTGGGTTCGGCGGGAATCGGCTGGGGGCTCCAGCGCAGGCGATTGGGGTTGATGCCCCCCAGCGGGCCCTGTAGCGGTTGGCGCGCCAGGCGCTCGAAACGTGGGTGCAAGGCAGACGGGCGGATACGGTACAACCAGGTCCGCCGCAGCTCGCTACGGGCCATGGTGAACGCCGTGCCGGACAGCAGTTCGGCGTACAGCCCATAGGGCGCCTGCTGCGGCGAGTTCTGCCCGACCGGCAAGGCACCGGGCAGCGCTTCGCTGGCAAACTCGTTGCCAAAGCCGCTGAGGTAGTGAAGGTCGGGTGATGGATCGCGATTCATCGGTGCCTCCGGGCTCTGGCCGAGCCGTTGCGGGCAGTTGGCTGCAGGCCCTTGGGTGGGCGGCAGCGGGTCTGCATTGTTTTTATCGTAATCAGATTACGAATAACGTAATTTGCTCCGCGCATGGCGTCAAGCTATAAAGGCCCGACTGAAGAATCCGGAAGCAGCTGTCCATGGCCAAAGCCAGTACCACCGCCGACAACGGCAAGCAGAAAGTCCGCTCTGCGGAGGTCGGCACCGACATCCTCAAGGCCTTGGCTGAATTGGCCCCGTCCACCTCATTGTCACGCCTGGCCGAGCATGTGCAGATGCCGGCGAGCAAGGTGCACCGCTACCTGCAAGCATTGATCGCCAGCGGGTTTGCCGAACAGGATGCTGCCACCAACCATTACGGCCTGGGGCGTGAGGCATTGCGGGTGGGGCTGGCGGCGCTAGGCAGCATCGATGTGCTGAAAATTGCTGCACTGCCCCTGTCGCAACTGCGCGACGAACTGAACGAAAGCTGCTTCATCGCCGTATGGGGTAACCAGGGCGCGACCGTGGTCAGCATCGAGCCCGCGGTGCGGGCGGTGACCGTGGTGACGCAGATCGGTTCGGTGCTGCCGCTGCTCAGCTCATCGACCGGGTTGGTGTTCGCTGCCTACCTGCCCGAGCGGGAAACGGTGGACCTGCGTGACCGTGAACTGGCCGCCCTGCAGCACTCTGCCGACGATTATCAAGCGCTACTGGCCGGCATACGCGAACGTGGCCTGCACCATGTACACGGTTTGTTGATGCCGGGCGTGGATGCATTGTCGGCCCCGGTATTCAATGCCATGGGGCAGGTTGCGGCGGTGATGACCGTGGTTGGGCCTACATCGATCTTCCATGCCGACGAGCATGGCCCGGCGGCACAGCGGTTGCTGGCGGCAACGCGGGAAACCAGCTGGCGAATGGGCTACTCGCCCGCGGCTTGAACAGCTGCGCAACTGTTGCCCGAAACGTAAAGGTGAATGTCATAAGCGGCTATTTTTCCTACGGGATCAAGCGCTTATTCTTTACTCACTGGCCGGCATGAAGGGCTCTCCCCCCCGCCTTTCAGGCCTGCGAGGTGCACTGACGTAGATTTTGAAGCTCCTTGATCTAACGTCTCGATTGGCCGCTGCGACTTGCAGCGGCTTTTTTTTGCGCTGAATAATGACGCCTGCGGACACCGGCAAAGCCTCAGGGCCACGCGACACCTGTAGGAGCGGCCTTGCGTCGCGAACGGGCTGCGAAGCAGCCCCGGCAATTTAGCCGCCAACGCTGAAATCCTGGGGCCGCTTCGCGCCCCTTTCGCGACGCAAGGCTCCTACAACTGGCTGGGGTGGCCGGTAGCCCTGCGGGGCCGGGCCGGCATCATCGATCGATGTAGGAGCGGGTTCACCCGCGAATACGGTGGTGCCGGCAATGCACAATGCCTGGCAGAAATCGGTCCGCAGGCCCGGCCCTTTCGCGGGTAAACCCGCTCCTACAACTGGCTGGGATGGCCGGTAGCCCTGCGGGGCCGGGCCGGCATCATTGATCGATGTAGGAGCGGGTTCACCCGCGAATACGGTGGCGCCGGCAATGCACAATGCCTGGCAGTAACTGGCCCGCAGGCCTGGCCCTTTCGCGGGTGAACCCGCTCCTACAATGAATCGCGCAGGCTTCTCAAATTTTGAGAAAGACAGTTGCCCCTACAATGGCCTTACAACGGGTATTTCTGCAGGTTGGCCATCATCTGCTGCAGTGCCTGCAAGCTGTCCTGCGGGTGCACTGCCCCTTCGAAATCACCAATGTGCTCCCACTGCTGCGCGACCTGCTCGGGCGTGAAGCCTTCGCGCGGGTCGAAACCCACCCCCAGGCTACGCTCCCAGCGCACCTTGCCGATCCAGCCCCCGCCCACCTCGAACAGCTCGCCACTGCCCTGGCACTGCTCGCTGCCCAGGTACACCACCAAGGGGCTGACCAACTCCGGCTTGAGCCGTTCGAACACCTGCGGGGGAATCAGCCCTTCCGTCATGCGCGTACCGCCGGTTGGGGCAATGGCGTTGACCAGGATGCCGTGCTTGCGCCCTTCGATGGCCAAGGTACGGGTAAGCCCGTACAGGCCCAGTTTGGCCATGCCGTAATTGGCCTGGCCAAAATTACCGTAGATGCCAGAGGTGGATGCCGTGAATATCACCCGCCCCCAGTTCTGCTCACGCAGGTGTGGCCAGGCCGCGCGGGTAACTTTGTAAGCGCCTTCGACATGCACCTGGTAAACCTGCTCCCAGTCGCTGTCGTCCATCTTGTGGAAGGTCTTGTCACGCAGGATGCCGGCGTTGTTCACCACGACATCGACGCGGCCATAGCTGTCCAGGGCCTGCTCGACAATGCGGGCACCCTGGCTGACCGAGTCATGGTTGGCAACCGCACTGCCCCCGGCGGCGCGAATCTCCTGCACCACCCGGTCGGCAGCGCTGGCGCTGGCGCCCTCCCCGTGGGTGGAACCGCCGAGGTCGTTGACTACCACCTTGGCCCCGCGGGCGGCGAACAGCAGCGCGTGGGCACGGCCCAGGCCGCCACCGGCGCCGGTAACGATCACCACACGATCTTGCAGAAGTACAGGCTCGCTCATGCCAAGGGCTCCAGGCAGGTTCAGGTCAGCCGAGTGTCTGCCGCCGGCGGCAAGCAGACAATCAAGCTCACGCAGGCTGAATGCCTGGTAATAACGCCGGGCCATGGGGCCCGCTCAGGACCACGCCACTTTCGCCTGGCAAAAGCTCAGTGGTTGCTCACGAAAGGCCAGGTAATGCCGCAGCACCTGCACCGGCGCCTCGGTGTGCGGGTAGTGGCCTATACCCTGCAGTTGCACGGTGTCTGGCTGTGGCACCAGTTGCCGGTAACGCTCAAGCATGTGCGCGCCGGACAATGGGTCGACCATGCCGTTGATCAGCCGCAGGGGCACACCTGGGCACTGCATGGCCGCAACCCAGCGCTCACGGTGCAGGCGGCGCTCCAGCAGGTAGCCCACCAGTTTATGCAGCACGCGCGTACCGCGGTTGGCGGCGATCAGGCTCCAGAAATCGTCCAGGGCACTCTCGCTCGGGTGGGTGCAGGGGCCATGGACCTGGGTCATGTTGCGCACCAGGTCGTCACGCCCGAAGGAGCGACCCACCAGCCAGCCGAAACGGCTCAGCAGCAACTTCTGGATCAGCAGCAGGTGACAGCTTTCGGCGAACAGGCCACTGTTGAGAAATACGCAGCTGGCTACCTCGGCGCGCTGCTCATGGTGCCGCGCCAGCAACTCCTGAGCGACGCTGCCGCCATAGTCATGAGCCAGCAGGTGCACCGGTTGGTCCACCTGCAAGTGGGCGAGCAGCGCCTGCTGCAGGTCGGCTTGCTCGATCAGGCTGTAGGCGTGGTCGACCGGTTTGGCCGAATCGCCAAAACCGAGCATGTCGCAGGCAATCACCCGAAAGCGTTGCGTCAAAGGCCCCCACAGGTAATGCCAGTCCCAACTGGCGGTGGGGAAGCCGTGTAAAAGAAGCAGGGGCTCTCCTTGCCCTGCGGTCCAGTAGCGGATGCTCTGGCCCCGGAATGTGAAGCTCTGTCCCCGGGTACGCCAGACGCACAATGGAATTTCGGCCAAAGGCATCAGAAATAACCCGGTTAAGTGGTGTGGACTGGATAGGGCAAGGCTGCGGTCATTGCATGTCACCTCGGCACTTTCATGTGCTCTCTATGTCGAGGGTGAGTCTAGCCAGCCCTACCAGGGGTGGAACTTGCGTTGCCAGCCAGCTTGATGACTGAGCGAGTCAGTGGCACGAACGGTCAGAGCAACATGGCCAGCAGCGGTGCCGCGAACAGGTTCAGCAGCCCGGTCAGGACCATGACCAGGCCGGCCACCGAGCCTTCCTCGCGGCCCACTTCCTGGGCCCGGCTGACCCCGGCACCGTGCGCGCCCACGCCGAACAATGCCCCCCGGGCCAACGGCGTGCGCAGCGGCAACCAACGCAGCAGCACGCCACCGAACATGGCACCGAGCACCCCGGTGAACATCACGAACACTGCCGTCAGCTCGGGCACACCCCCCAGGTCATGGGCCAAGGGCATGGCGAAGGGCGTGGTGATGGAACGCGGCACCAGCGACAGGCTGGTCGCACTGTCCAGCGCCAGCAGGTGCGCCAACCCCCAGGAACTGGCGATGGACGCACTGCTGCCCGCCAGCATGCCGACCAGCAAGGCCGGCCAATGCCGGGCGAGCATGGCCCGCTGCTGCCAGATCGGCACGGCAAAGGCCACGGTCACCGGGCCGAGCACGCCCATCAGCCAGTGGGTATTGCGCGCGTACTCGGCATAGGCGGTGTGCAGCGGCACAGCCACCGCCAGCAGCAATACCGGCACCAGAATCAGCGGCGACAGCAGATAGCGCTTGCTGCGCCGGTACAGCCAGCGGCTGCCCAGGTAAGCCAGCAACGTCAGCGCCAGCCAGAACAACGGCATGGGTTCAAGGCTCATGGCGCATGCTCCAGCGGCACACAAGTTCGACGGTCAGGGCCGTCACCACCATCACCATCAGCGTGCTCACGGCGATCACCAGCAGGATGCGCCAGCCCTCGTCCCGGATCAGCGCGCCGTAGTCCAGCAGGCTCATCAGTGCAGGAATGAAGAACAGCAGCATTTCGGCCATCAACCAACCGGCGCCCAGTTGCAGCATGGCTGGCTTCAGTGCCCCCACGGCGAACAACAGCAACAACAACGCCAGGCCCATGACCCCGCCGGGAATAGGCCAGCCCAGCCAAGTGGCCAGCTGGCCACCGAGTGCAAACAGGGCATACAGGGTCGCCAGCTCGGCAAGCATGCGCAGCAGTTTTTTCAGTAACGCGGGTTTCATGGCGGTGTTCCTCGACAGGCCCTCATTTTAAGTTTTGGCTGCCTAGGCCAGAAGCGAATTGTTAGACTGGCTACCATTCCATAATGGAATTGGCACATGGAATTCAAACAGCTGCGCAGCTTTATCGAAGTGGTGCACCGGGGCGGCTTTACCCAAGCCGCACAGACCCTGCACATCAGTCAGTCGGCCGTCAGCAAGCAAGTGGCGCAGCTAGAGCAAGATGTGGGCCAGCCGCTGCTGGAACGCCAGGCATCACACCTGCACCTGACCGCCGCCGGGCGCATCGTGCTTGAGCGCGGCGAGGCCCTGCTGCGCCAACGCCAGGCGCTGCTCAACGAATTGGACGATCTGAGCCAGATGGAGCGTGGCGAACTACGCCTGGGCTTGCCGATGCTGGGCAGCGATGCGCTGTTCGCCGGTTTGTTCGCCGAATACCGGCGGCGCCACCCGAACATCGCCATCCAGTTGGTTGAGGGTGGCAGCCGCAGCATCGAGCAGGCCGTCAGAAGTGGCGAGCTGGAGCTCGGTGGCAGCCTTACGCCCAGCGACGACGGGTTCGAATACCAGCCGTTCTGCAATGAGCCGCTGGATGCCCTGCTACCGGCGGGGCATGCGTTGGCAGGCCTGGGCGGGGTGCACCTGAAGCAATTGGCCGCAACGCCGTTCCTGCTCTACCAGCGCAGTTTCGTGCTCAATGACCGTTTGGTGAAAGCCTGCCAGCAGCAGGGCTTCACTCCGACGGAAGGCGGGCGCAGTGGCCAGGCGGATTTCCTGGCAGCGTTGGTCGCGGCAGGCCAGGGCGTGGTGCTGCTGCCCCGGGTGGTGGCAAAAGCCCTGGAACGCCCTGGTGTGGTGCGTATGCCCCTGCGCTCACCGGGGGACCTGCGCTGGGACATTGCCTTCATCTGGCGGCGTGGCGCGTATTTGTCGCGGGCCGCGCAAGCGTGGTTGGCGCTGCTGCGCGAATGACCGGTACCCGGCAGCGAGGCATGAATCGGGGTTTGGCTGGCTGGCAGGTCTGCCCGGACACTCACCTGCGGCAGGCCCGTACCTGCTGAACCTGACTGTCAGCCTTTCAAGGCATCAGCCAACTTGGCCAGCCACGGCTCGGCATCCGTTTCAGGGGTCACCGTCTCGCTGGCATCCAGTTGCAGCATCGGCTGCACCTCGCGCACGCCCAGCTCGGCAAACAGCTCGCGCAGCTGTTCGCCACCCCCGCAGTAGGTATCGCCATAGCTGGAATCGCCCAGCGCAATCACTGCACCCGGCAGGCCACGGAAGGCCGCTGGCAGGCTGTCACGCAGGCTGCTGTACAAGGGCATCAGGTTGTCCGGCAGCTCACCCATACCGGTAGTCGATGTCACGGCCAGCAGGGCCTGCGGGGCAAAACCTTCAAGGTCCTGCAAAGTGGCACGTGCGGCGTGCCAGGCTTGGTAGCCGGCGGCCTTGAGCTTCGTTTCTGCATGACGGGCGACTTCTTCGGCGGTGCCATAGACCGATCCGGAAATAATGGCGACTTTCATCGGGTAGAGGATTCCGAAACTGAGTGAAAACGTAGGATACTAGCATTCAGCGCTGGCAAAAGGCCGCCTCTGTCAAAGCCGCCTGCTACAGCGCGTCCGTTTTTACTGCCTGCCGCATGGCCTGAACATGATCAACGCAAAACTGCTGCAATCGATGGTCGACGCATCCCATGACGGGATCGTGGTTGCCGAACAGGAAGGCGACGACACCATCCTCATTTACGTCAACGCCGCGTTCGAACGCCTGACCGGCTACAGCCGGGACGAAATACTCTACCAGGATTGCCGCTTCCTGCAGGCTGACGACCGTGACCAGCTCGCGCGTGCGCGCATTCGCAAAGCCTTGGCCGAACGCCGCCCGTGCCGGGAAGTGATGCGCAACTACCGCAAGGATGGCACTGCCTTCTGGAACGAGCTGTCGATCACGGCGGTAAGGAACGACGCCGAGCGACGTACCTACTTCATCGGCATTCAGAAGGACGTCACCCGCCAGGTGGAAATGGAGCGAGAGCTGGCCGAACTGCGCGCTCGTCTGAAAGCCGACGAACGCACCTGAACCAAGCCCCCCGGTTACGGTCAACTACGTTGAAGAAATCGCCACCACCGAGTTCGATCATGCAAGCAGACGCCCTTCTTACCCAGGACGAGCTGGATTTCATTCAGAGCATGCAGCATTCGCCCAACCTGAACCTGGCCGACTCGATGTCGAGCCTGCAGGTCAATGGCGACCGCCGTATTCAGAGCTTGCTCACCCGCCTGGTGGCCAATGAACAAGTGACCTTGCAGGCGCAATTCAACAACCAGCAAATCAGCTTCCCGCTGCAACTGGTGGAAGACGAATTCCACGCTTTGCACCTGCAAGTCGGCTCCCCGGAAATCTACGAGGACGGCCCCATGCTGCGGCCATGGCGCCTGTCGCTGGAGCAGCCCAGCGCCCTGCTCGACGGCCATGGCGCGCCTGGCGGGCTGTGGGTACGGGAAATTTCCTTCAAAGGCGTGCTGGTGGAGCTGCGTGGCCTGCCAAGCGCGCCGGCACGTTTCGACCTGCGCTTCGCCCCCGGCAACATCCTGCCGATCGAACTGCAGGGTGTGCTGGGCCGGCGTATTGGCCCGGATCTGGCAGCGTACGACCTTGGCCAAAGCCCAGCGGAAGAAATCGAACGCCTGCGCGACTACATCCTGCAGGCCCATTGCCGCGCCCACCCCGAACTGCACACTCAGGTGTCCAGCTGACCTGCCAGGCACTGGCGCAGACGCTGACGCATCACCCCGCCCTGTGCCCCCAGGCAAACCAGGGGGCTGCCCGCCAGGCCGCCGCTGGCCTGGTCCGTTGCCTCTCCCGCCAGCAATAACGCGCAGCCCAGCACCGACGCCAGCCGCTTCAGATAGCGGCTGACCTCTGCAGTGAGCGGCTGGTGGGAAAACAGCACGAGGGCGTCTGGTTTCATGCGTTCGCAGACCAGCGCCAGCTCTTGCAGGGGCTGCCCACACACCAACGGCGTCACGCCAACCTCGTCACTGCCCAGCAGCAGGCTGGTGACCAGCAGTTCAAGCTCATGGCATTGCCCCGGCAAGGGCACCAGCAGCACGTTGTGGCGACGCGGCGCAACCGCCAGCTGCAAACGCGTGAACACCCGCCCGCGCATAAACTGGTCAAAAAACAGCCACTCGCTGGTCTGGCCGTAGCCGCCATGGCGCACAGCCAAGTCGTGCCACACCGGCATGAAAACCTCAGCGAAAACCTGATCGAGCGTGCTGGCGGCAAACACCTCCTCATAAAGGCGGCCCAGCCCAGGCAGGTCAAAGCGTTGCACTGCCAAGCGCACCTGCTGCTGCCAGCCTAGCGAGCTGTCCACTGCGCGCGTGGCCTGCCCGGCAAGCGCCTGGCTGCGGGCAAGGATGCTGCCCACCTTGCTGACCGCCACGCCGCGCTCCAGCCAGCCGAGGATACTGCGGATATCGTCGATGTCGCCCTGGGAATACAGGCGGTGGCCGCTGTCGGTGCGGATGGGCTGGATCAGACCGTAACGGCGCTCCCAGGCGCGCAGGGTTACCGCATTGACGCCAGTCAGGCGGGAGACTTCACGGATCGGAAACAGCACTTGCTGCTCGAAGCTCGCATCGCCCCCCGGCTTGCGTCCCAGTTCGCTCATCTGCACGGCATCCTGTGTGCTGGAATAGAGGGCCTAGTCTACTACGACAGCGCCGGGCACAGGTTGCGACCATTTGCCGGCTGACAGTTGCCACACAGCACAACTGCGCGATAATCCGCGCCCGATTCTTGCATGTTCGCCTGCGTCGCCCACCACCCCGGGCCACGCAGCCAAGGGGCCGGCTACCCGCCAGCCCCGTTGCCAGGAGATACACAATGTCTACCCCACCCGTTACCCTGATGGTGTCGCGCCGCGCCGCACATGGCCGCTACCAGGACCTGTTGGCCTGGCTGCATGAGGGCGAACAGCTGGCCACTGACTTCCCCGGCTACCTGGGCTCGGGCATTCTCGCCCCACCCCACGATGGCGACGAATTCCAGATCATTTTCCGCTTCAGCGATGAGCCCACCCTGCATGCCTGGGAGCATTCCGCCTCGCGGCGGGCCTGGTTGCAGCGCGGCAATGGCCTGTTCGAGCGCCCCAAAGAGGCGCGCGTCAGTGGCATTGACGACTGGTTTGGCGCCAGTGCGGTGCAGAAACCGCCGCGCTGGAAACAGGCCGTGGCCATCTGGCTGGCGTTCTTCCCGGTGTCGTTGGCGTTCAACACGGCGTTCGGCCATTGGCTGGCCGCACTCGACCTGGTACCTCGGGTACTGCTCAGCACCCTGGCCCTCACGCCACTGATGGTGTACCTGTTCATCCCGTTGTCCACCCGTCTGCTGGCCGGTTGGCTACAGCCCTCTTCGGCCACCGCGGGCGCCCTGCGCAGCCGCTGAGGCCAGGCCGTACAACGGGCAAACAGTTCGGGTATGCTGGGCGGCAACCACAGGACAGACAAGTTGACCGCCCCGAACATGAACAGCCCAATTCTCGTTACCGGAGCCAGCCAGCGCGTCGGGCTGGCCCTGGCCCTTGAACTGGCACAGGCCGGCCATACGGTGGTCAGTGCCAGCCGTACCGTACAGCCACAGGCGGCCCACCCGAACATCGTGCAGTTCCAGGCAGACCTGTGCCGGGCAGACGACCGCCAGGCGCTGATCGACTACCTGGTCGAGCATTACGACGGCCTGCGCGCCATCATCCATAACGCGTCGTTGTGGCTCGACGATGGCCTGGACAACCTCGAGACCATGTTCCGCCTGCATGTAGAGGCGCCCTACCACCTCAACCTGGCCTTGGGCGAGATGCTGGCCAAGCAGGACAAGGCCGACATCATTCACATCTGCGACGAAACCTCCTCGCGCGGCAGCAAGAGCCACATTGGCTATGCCGCCACCAAGGCTGCGCTGCAAAACATGGTGCTGTCGTTCGCTGAAAAATATGCGCCCAAAGTGCATGTGAACGGTATCCTTCCCGGGCTGCTGATCCTCAAGGAAGGGGGTGACGAAGCCTACCGCCAGCACACCTTGAAAAAGGCCCTGCTGGAGTTCGAACCCGGCGCCGGGCCACTGATCGAGACGGTCAAGTACCTGCTCGCCAGCCAGTACAGCACCGGCAGCCAGGTGGTCATCAATGGTGGCCGCCACCTGAAGAACCGCATGACGTGAGAGCCCACATGACCCCACAGCAACAGCTTGAACTCGAAGCCGCCGCGTTCCGGCGCCTGGTCGACCATTTGCAGAAACGCACCGACGTGCAGAACATCGACCTGATGAACCTGTCCGGCTTCTGCCGCAACTGCCTGTCCAAGTGGTACAAGGCTGCGGCTGACGAGCGTGAGCTCGACCTGAGCCTGGATGACGCCCGCGAAGCGGTGTACGGCATGCCCTATGCCCAGTGGAAAGCCCAATACCAGAAAGAAGCCAGCGCCGAGCAGCAAGCGGCGTTCGAAAAAGGAAAACCTCGTGACTGATCTAGATACCCTGCGCGCCAGCCTGGCCAGCGGCCAACATGCCTTTGCCGACACCCTGGCGTTCATTGCCGAGCACTACAGCTATCAGCCGCAGGCGTTCAATAATGGGGGTGTCGAGAATGCCGCCGGGCAGAACGAAGGTTCGTGCAAAACCTTGGGCCTGGCAGTGCTTGAAGGGCTGAGCGATCAGGAAGCGTTGCTGGCTTTCGGCGAGCACTACCGGGATGTGCTGGCCACGCCTGAGGGCTGTGACCATGGCAATATCCGGGCGCTGATCAAGCACGGCCTGGCCGGTGTGACGTTCGCTGCGCCGCCACTGTCGCGCAAAGCTTGAGATTGCCGGGGCTGCTTTGCAGCCCATCGCCGGCAAGCCAGCCCCGACACAGGCCTTGAAGGCACCGCTGTCGAAATGGGAGCTGGCGTGCCAGCGATGAGGCCAGCACGGTGTGAAATTACAGCTCGACGCAGTCGAACTTCACATCGGTGGCTACATCTTCGTCGTAGTTGACGTCAGCGCGCTCAAAGCCGAACAGGTTGAGGAACTGCTTCTTGTAACCGGCGTAGTCGGTCAGCTGGAACAGGTTCTCGGTGGTCACTTGTGGCCACATGGCCTTGCAGGCATCCTGCACATCGTCGCGCAGTTCCCAGTCGTCCAGGCGCAGGCGGGCCTTCTCGTCCACTTCGGCCGGGGCGCCATCGGCACGGTACATGCGGTCGCGGAACATGCGGTCCAGTTGGTCCTGGGTACCCTCGTGCACACCCTTTTCCTGCATGATCTTGAAGACCATCGACAGGTACAGCGGCATCACCGGAATGGCCGAGCTGGCCTGGGTCACCACCGACTTCAACACCGCCACGTTGGCGCCGCCCTTCACTTCAGCGGCCAGCTTCTTGTCCAGGCGCAGCGCGGTTTCATCCAGGTCCTGCTTGGCCTGGCCCAGGGCGCCGTGCCAGTAGATTGGCCAGGTGATCTCGGTACCGATGTAGCTGAAGGCCACGGTACGGGCACCCTCGGCCAGTACGTCGGCGCCCGCCAGGGCGTCGATCCACAGTTGCCAGTCCTGGCCACCCATGACGGTAACGGTGTCGGCTATTTCCTGCTCGGTGGCCGGCTCGATGCTGGCCTCGATGATGGTGTCCTTGTTGGTGTCGATGGCAGTCGACTTGTACGGCTGGCCGATCGGCTTGAGGGCCGAGCGGATCACTTCACCGGTCTGCGGCAGCTTGCGCACCGGCGAGGCCAGCGAGTAGATGACCAGGTCGACCTTGCCACCCATTTCGTTCTTGATCAGCTCGATGACCTTGGCGCGGGCTTCGTCGGAGAAGGCGTCACCGTTGATCGACTTGCTGTACAGGCCCTCGGCCTTGGCGAACTTGTCGAAAGCCGCAGCGTTATACCAGCCAGCGGTGCCGGCCTTGGTTTCGGTGCCTGGCTTTTCGAAGAATACGCCCAGGGTGTCAGCCTTGAAGCCGAACGCTGCAGTAATGCGTGCTGCCAGGCCATAGCCACTGGAAGCACCGATGACCAGGACCTTCTTCGGACCATCCTCGCGCACGCCCAGCTTGCGGGTGGCTTCGATCTGGTCACGGACGTTGAGCTCGCAGCCCTTCGGGTGAGTCGTGGTGCAGATGAAACCGCGAACCTTAGGATGAATGATGGCCAATGTCTGTACCTCGTCAGGTTTATGCTGGGGAAGCGCCACATGGGCGTTTCCTGTTGATCAGAGGGTGAGACTACCCCCGCAGGTTATCCGACACATATTACGGGGTGATCCGGGCGATGCAAAACCGGGGTGGACCGCTGCGCGGCCATTCATTTGCTTTTCACATCAATCTCAAAGAAAAACAAACTTAACAAATGAGCCCAGGGCACCGATGCTTGAAGCCCTACGCCCACCGCACGGAGAACAACAACATGAACGACGTGGTCATCGTCGCCGCAACCCGTACCGCCATTGGCAGCTTCCAGGGTGCCCTGGCCAGCGTGCCTGCGGTCGACTTCGGCGCCGCCGTGATCAAGCGCCTGCTGGAGCAGACCGGGCTGGACCCGGCGCAGGTCGACGAAGTCATCCTCGGCCAGGTGCTGACCGCCGGCGCCGGGCAGAACCCGGCGCGCCAGGCCGCGATCAAGGCCGGCCTGCCCTTCAGCGTACCGGCGCTGACCCTGAACAAGGTGTGCGGCTCGGGCCTGAAAGCCCTGCACCTGGCGGCCCAGGCCATCCGCTGCGGTGACGCCGAGGTGGTGATTGCCGGGGGCCAGGAGAACATGAGCCTGGCCCCCTATGTGATGCCCTCGGCCCGCACCGGCCAGCGCATGGGCCATGGCCAGCTGATCGACAGCATGATCACCGATGGCCTGTGGGATGCCTTCAACGACTACCACATGGGCATCACTGCCGAAAATCTGGTGGACGAGTACGGCCTCAGCCGTGAACAGCAGGATGCCTTTGCCGCCGAGTCGCAACGCAAGGCACTCGCTGCCATCGAGGCCGGCCGCTTCGATGCGGAGATCACCCCTGTCGTGCTGCCGCAGAAGAAGGGCGAGCCGAAAGTGTTCGCCCGTGATGAGCAGCCGCGCCCGGACACCACTGCCGAGTCGCTGGGCAAGCTGCGCGCAGCGTTCAAGAAAGACGGTAGCGTCACCGCTGGCAATGCCTCCAGCCTGAACGACGGCGCTGCCGCCGTACTGCTGATGAGCGCCACCAAAGCCGAGGCCCTGGGCCTGCCGGTGCTGGCGAAGATCGCCGCTTATGCCAGTGCCGGGGTAGACCCGGCGATCATGGGCATCGGCCCGGTTGCGGCGACGCGGCGCTGCCTGGACAAGGCCGGCTGGCAGCTGAGCGAACTGGACCTCATTGAAGCCAACGAAGCCTTTGCTGCACAGGCACTGGCCGTGGGCAAGGCGCTGGAGTGGGATGCGGCACGGGTCAATGTGAACGGTGGGGCGATTGCCCTGGGCCACCCGATTGGTGCGTCCGGCTGCCGGGTGTTGGTGACCTTGTTGCACGAGATGATCAAGCGCGATGCTCACAAAGGCCTGGCGACCTTGTGCATTGGCGGTGGCCAAGGTGTTGCACTGGCTATCGAACGTTGAGCGGCGTTTGAGTTGAGC
>NZ_BCBD01000130.1:0-15220 GCF_001320345.1 Pseudomonas sp. NBRC 111127
CGCATGCAAGGGGAGGCGCGCCAGGCGCTGCTGCGCATGGCCCAGGATATTCGCATGGCGGGCATGTTTGGCTGTTTGCGCCTGAAACCTGGCGACTTTCCGGCCCAAGCTGTGCCGCCTGGCTTCGCCCGGCCAATGGAGCTGGGGCCGTCCAGCTTCAGCCTGATGGTCGCCGAGTTGCCAGGGCATACCGGCGACCCGGACTGGACCTTGCTGACCAACTGTATCGACGAGGTCAAGGTGCTGAGCCGCCGGGCACAGGCTAGCGCCACACAGATGGCGGTGCCCATCAGCCATCACCATTATGCGCACAGCGGCGGCAGGCTGTACTTCAAGCGTCGGGGCAACAATCAGCCGCTGGTCGAGCATGTGCGGGAGCTGCGCATCGTGCAGGTTGCCGGTGAGCGGGTGGATATTCAGCTGACCTTGTATGAGCCCACACTGCAACTTGAGCAGCACTACGCGTTGAGCGTGGCATTGCGCAACCCGGTACCGGCTTTATGAGCCGCCAGCGGGGTGTGGTGCTGCTGTTGGCCTTGGTCCTGAGCCTGCTGCTCGGCCTGCTGGCCGCATCGGCGCTGCGCGACGCGCTGGTCGAAACGCGTATGAATGGTTACCTGAGCGATGGCCTGCACGCACTGGAAGAGGCCGAGGCCGCCTTGCAGGCCGGGGTGCGCAAGCTGGAACAGGGCCCGCCGCCGCCCTCGTGCAATGCCTGCCTGCCGCCACCACAGCCACACGACCTGGCTGGCCAGTGGCAAGCCACCCCAACCGGCTATTTCCAGCTACAGAACCTGGGCATCAGCCAGCGTGCTGCCCACGTGCCCGAAGGGCAGGCGGTCACCCTGTTGCGCATTACTGCCGTCAGCAAGCGAAGCCAATCCAGGCATGTACTGGAGGCGGTCTACGCCGCAGCCGACGGCACAGTCCAGCGCATCACCTGGCGACAGAGACTGAGAGGAGACTGACATGCAGCAAGGTTTGAGCCTGATGGAGTTGTTGATTGTCCTGGCCGTGACCGGCATTCTGGCAGCCATTGCCTACCCCAGTTACAGCGACCAGCTTCGGCGAGCCGCGCGCAGCGAAGTGGTTGGCCTGCTGCACGATGCCGCCCTGCGCCTGGAGCGCCACCGCGTACGCACCGGCCAATACGCCGAGGGCGACCCGGCGCTGCCCGGCGGCACCCGCCATTACAGCCTGCAGGCGCAACGCGACAGCGACACCTTCACGCTGCGCGCCCAGCGCTTGCCCCATGGGCTGATGGCGCAGGATGGCTGTGGCGACTTCCAGCTGGACCAGGCAGGGGTGCAGCGCAACCCGGGTGCCGTTGAGCACAGCGCGCACTGCTGGGGGAGCTGAAGGTTGAATGGTGCCCGGCGCATCGCGGTTTTACTTCAGGTGTTGGATCGACAGATGAGCAAGCGAGTAGTGGTGGTTGGCGGCGGGGTGATCGGCCTGTTGACGGCGTTCAACCTGGCGGCCAAGGTCGGCCATGTGGTGGTGTGCGATCAGGGCGAGGTCGGCCGTGAGTCGTCGTGGGCCGGTGGCGGCATCGTTTCGCCGCTGTACCCGTGGCGCTACAGCCCGGCAGTGACTGCCCTGGCGCACTGGTCACAGGACTTTTATCCGCAGTTGGGCGAACGCTTGTTCGCCAGCACCGGTGTCGACCCCGAAGTGCACACCACTGGCCTGTACTGGCTGGACCTGGATGACGAAGCTCAAGCGCTGGCCTGGGCCGAGCGCGAACAGCGGCCTTTGAGTGCGGTGGATATCTCGGCAGCCTATGACGCGGTGCCGGTACTGGGCCCGGGTTTCAAGCGCGCCATCTACATGGCGGGCGTGGCCAATGTGCGCAACCCGCGCCTGGTGAAATCGCTGAAGGCGGCGTTGCTGGCAATGCCGAACGTGACTTTGCGCGAGCACTGCCAGATCACCGGTTTCGCCCAGCAAGGCGGGCGTGTGACCGGGGTGCAGACGGCCGACGGTGTGCTGGCGGCGGATGAGGTGGTGCTCAGTGCTGGCGCCTGGAGTGGCGACCTGTTGGCTACGCTTGGCCTGGCGCTGCCGGTGGAGCCAGTGAAGGGCCAGATGATTCTGTTCAAATGTGCCGAAGACTTGCTGCCGAGCATGGTCCTGGCCAAGGGGCGCTATGCGATCCCGCGGCGTGATGGGCACATTCTGGTGGGCAGTACGCTTGAGCATGCCGGGTATGACAAGACCCCGACCGGGGATGCACTGCAGAGCCTGAAGGCTTCGGCGGTGGAGTTGTTGCCTGAGCTGGAAGGGGCCACCGTGGTGGCGCACTGGGCCGGGCTGCGGCCGGGGTCGCCTGAGGGCATTCCGTATATCGGGCCGGTGCCGGGGCATGCGGGGTTGTGGTTGAACTGCGGGCACTACCGGAACGGGTTGGTGCTGGCGCCGGCTTCGTGCCAGCTGTTTACCGATTTGCTGACCGGTGCCGAACCGATCATCGACCCGGCGCCCTATGCCCCAGCGGGGCGTTTGGGCTGAGAATGCTGGGGCCGCTGTGCGGCCCTATCGCAGGCAAGCCAGCTCCCACAGGTATTGCACAAGGCTCAAGGGCAGTACAGGTATTACACAAGGCCCAAGGGCAGTACAGGTATTGCACAAGGCTCAAGGCCTGCGAGGTACCTGTGGGAGCTGGCTTGCCTGCGATGAGGCAGGGAAGGCCAGTAGGGTTATCAGCCTGTAATCGGCGCCTGTAAATGCCGGCTCGGGTAATGCTGCTCATACACCTTGCACACCCGCAGCACCTGATCATCGGCAAAGCGCCCGGCCACGACCTGAAGCGCCACCGGCAAGCCTTCGCGGGTGAACCCGCAAGGCACTGATGCTGCTGGTTGTTGGGTCAGGTTGAAGGGGTAGCTGAACGGCGTCCATTCCATCCATTGCGCCATCCCCGACCCAGGCGGCACGTTGTGCCCGGCCTCGAACGCCACCAGCGGCAGCATCGGCGAAACCAGCACGTCATAGCGCTGGTGGAAGGCGTTCATCTTCGCAATCAACTCCGCCCGAGCCTCCAGTGCTTGGGTGTACTGGCTCAGGCTGATGCGTGCCCCCTGTTCGGCAATCCAGCGCAGCCCAGGGTCAAGCAGCGCTCGCTGTTCATCGCTCAACGCACCGGCCAGCCGCGCTGCGCCGGCAAACCACAGGGTATTGAACGTTTCCAGCGGGTCGCTGAAGCCGGGGTCCACTTCTTCGACCTGCGCGCCCAGCCGGGCCAGGCGTTGTACCGCTTGCGCCACCAGCGCCTCAATCTGCGGGTCGACCTGCACGTAACCAAAATTGGCACTGTAGGCGATGCGCAGACCGTTCAGGTCTTGCTGCTGGCCCAGCCACGGAGCCTGTCGTGGCGCACCGGCCAACCCGTCACGTGGATCGGGGCGGGCGACACAGTCGAGCATCAGCACCGCGTCGTCCACCGTGCGCGTCATCGGCCCCAGGTGCGACAGTACGGTCATGGCACTGGCCGGCCATTGCGGCACATAGCCAAACGTGGGCTTGATGCCGAAGGTGCCGGTAAAGGCGCAGGGTATGCGGATAGAGCCCCCGGCATCGCTGCCCTGGTGCAGTACGCCCAGGTTCAATGCGGCAGCGGCGGCGGCACCACCCGACGAGCCACCGGCAGTCAGCCGTGTGTTCCAGGGGTTACGGGTGATGCCGTACAGCGGGTTGTCTGTTACGCCCTTCCAGCCGAACTCGGGGGTAGTGGTCTTGCCCACCAGGACTGCACCGGCCTCACGCATGAAGGCGCTGAACGGGGCATCGACCTCCCATGGCCCGGCCGCGGAGGTGGTGCGGGACCCTTTGCGGGTAGGCATGCCACGGGTCAGGGTCAGGTCCTTGATCGAGGCGGGTAGGCCATCGAGCCGGCCACAAGGCTCGCCCCGTTGCCAGCGTTGTTCGCTGGCCCGGGCAGCGGCGCGGGCGCCTTCGCCGTCGACGTGGCAATAGGCGTTGACCGCCGGGTTGTGCTGGTCGATGCGCGCCAGCACATCGTCGACCACCTCCACAGGCGACAACTGGCGGCGCTGGTACAGTTCGAGCAGTTCGGCAGCGGTGAACTCGCCAATCGCGGTTTTCTGGGGCATTTCAGCGGGCTCCTGGGTTGGCGGCCTGGAACATGGCGCGCAGCAACACGTCGCAACCATCGGCCAGGTCCTGCGGCGCGGCATTTTCGATTTCGTTGTGGCTGATGCCGCCTTCGCACGGTACGAATATCATCCCGGCCGGGCCCAGCTCGGCGAGGAAAATCGCATCGTGGCCGGCACCACTGACAATATCCATGTGGCTCAGGCCCAGCGCACGCGCCCCTTGGCGCACGGCATCCACGCACTGCTCGGCGAAGTACAACGGCGGGAAGTCGGCCGTCGGGGTGAGCTGCCAGGCAAGGCCGTGTGCCGTTGCGCTGGTTTCGATGGCCGTGCGCACTTCACTGACCATGGCGGCGAGGTGCCCAGGGTCGAGGTGGCGCAGGTCGATGGTCATGTGCACCTGGCCGGGGATGACGTTACGCGAGCCCGGGTGCAGGGTCAGGCAGCCTACCGTGCCGCAGGCATGCGGCTGGTGGGCGTGGGCAACACGGTTGACCGCAGCCACGACCTCGGCGGCACCGACCAGCGCATCCTTGCGCAAGTGCATGGGGGTGGGGCCTGCATGTGCTTCTACACCGGTCAGCACCAGGTCGAACCATTTCTGCCCCAGGCAGCCCTGGACCACGCCGATGGTCGTGCGCTGGTCTTCCAGTATCGGGCCTTGCTCGATATGCGCTTCGAAGTAGGCACCCACGGCATGCCCGGTAGGTACGCGCGGGCCGGCATAGCCGATGCGCTGCAGCTCGGCACCCACCGACAGGCCCTGGTCATCGACCTTGTCCAGGGTCTGCTGCAGGTCGAACTTACCGGCGAATACCCCAGAGCCCATCATGCACGGTGGAAAGCGCGAGCCTTCTTCGTTGGTCCATACCACCACCTCCAGCGGCGCTTCGGTGGTCAGCTTCAAGTCGTTGAGGGTGCGCATGACTTCCAGGCCGGCCATGACCCCGTAGCAGCCATCGAACTTGCCACCGGTAGGCTGGGTGTCGATGTGGCTGCCGGTCATGACCGGCGGCAGGGCCGGGTTGCGACCGGGGCGGCGGGCAAAGATGTTGCCGATGGCGTCGACGCTGACGGTGCAGCCGGCTTCTTCGCACCAGCGTACGAACAGGTCGCGGGCCTGGCGGTCAAGGTCGGTCAGGGCCAGGCGGCACACACCGCCCTTGGCGGTGGCGCCGAGTTGGGCCAGGTCCATCAGCGATTGCCAGAGGCGTTCGCGGCTGACCAGTGGGCCTTGGGCAAGCAGGTGCTGCGGGGGATCGATGCGGGTGTTCATGGTTCATCTCTCCTGAAAGTATCGGGTTGCTGGTACCGGCCTCTTCGCGGGCTTGCCCGCTCCCACAGGTCCTGCGTAGTCCTCAGAAGAGGCCGGTACAGAAAAGCAGGTATGGGTCAGGCACTCAGGGCCAGATAGCGGTTCTTGATACTCGGGTCCTCACGGAACTGCGCCGCACTGCCCTGGTAGGCAACCCGACCCTGCTCCAGCACGTAGTGGCGGTCTGCAAGGGCATCGCAGACCATCAGGTTCTGCTCCACCAGCAGGATCGACAGCCCTTCGTCCTTGATGCGCCGTAGAATCTTCACCAGCTCGTCGACAATCACCGGCGCCAGACCTTCAGTCGGTTCATCAAGGATCAGCAGCTTGGGCCCGTTGAGCAGGGCGCGGGCGATGGCCAGCATCTGCTGCTCGCCACCGGACAACGCGAAGCCACCGTTACGGCGCCGCTCCTTCAGCCGCGGAAACATGCTGTACACGTCCTCCAGCTGCCAGCGGCTGGTCTTGCGCACGGCGATCTTCAGGTTCTCCTCGACACTGAGCTGGCGGAAAATGCCGCGGTGCTCTGGCACCAGGGCAATGCCCAGCCGGGCAATGTCGAAGATTTCGCGGCCGACCAACTGTTGGCCGTTGAAGCTGATCTGCCCCTGCCGAGGGCGAACGATGCCAAGAATGCTGCGCAAGGTGGTGGTCTTGCCGGCACCGTTGCGCCCAAGCAGTGTGACTAGTTCGCCAGCCTCGACCTTGAGCGAGACGCCTTCGAGCACATGGCTCTTGTCGTAGTAGGAATGGATCGAATCGACGTTGAGCATCAGGCGGCCTCACCAAGGTAGGCAGTGCGCACGCGTTCGTCGTTGCGCACCTGTTCAGGGGTACCCTCGACCAGGATCTGGCCGTGGCTCATTACCGTGATGCGCTGGCTGATCGACATGACGATGCTCATGTTGTGCTCGATCAACAGCACGGTATGGTCACGGCCCAGGTCGCTGATCAGGTCGGTCATGACCGGGATGTCATCAATGCCCATGCCCGAGGTGGGTTCGTCGAGCATCAGCAGGGTAGGCTTGGCGCAGATGGACATGCCCACTTCCAGCACCCGCTGCTGGCCGTGCGAAAGCTCGCCGGCGAGGGTGTTGGCGCGGCCAGTCAGCTGCAGGCGCTCCAGTACCTGGTCGGCGGTGTCCCAGTGGCTGCGCTTGTGCTCGACGCTACGCCAGAAGTTCAGCGCGCCCAGGCCATCGCGGCCCTGGGCCGCCAGGCGCAGGTTCTCGCGTACCGACAGGTTCTGGAACAGGCTGGTGAGCTGAAACGAACGCGCCATGCCCAGTGCCACACGGCCGTGGGACGGCTTGCGGACGATGTCCTGGCCATTGAACAGGATCTTGCCCGCGGTGGCCTGGCGCTCACCGGTCAGGCAGTGGAACAGGCTGGTCTTGCCGGCGCCGTTGGGCCCGATAACGGTATGAATGGTGCCGGCGCGCACGTTGAGGTCCACGCCCGCGACCGCCTTGAACGGCCCGTATGCCAGCTCCAGCTGGCAGGTTTGCAGGAGGTAGTCGCTCATCACAAGGTCTCCTTGGTCTTGGCCTGGGGTTTGTCGTTGGAGGCACGGCTAGCCAGCAGGCGCTTGGCCAGTTCGGCCAGGCCGCCCCACAGGCCACCGCGCATGAACACCACGACCAGGATCAGGATCACCCCCAGCAGCATCAGCCAGCGTGGCCACAGTTCGGACAGCACATCGCCCAACAGCACGATGGCACCGGCCCCCAGCAGCGAGCCGAACAGCGAGCCGGTACCGCCGACAATGGTCATGATCAGAATGTTCTCGCTCATCATCAGGTCGATGTTCGACAGCGGCGCAAAATGCAGCAGCATGGCGTACAGCGCCCCGGCAATCCCGGTGATGGCGCCCGACAGCATGAACACCAGGATCTTGAAATGGCGGGTGTCATAGCCGATGGCGGCAGCGCGGGTCTCGTTCTCGCGGATGGCCAGCAGGGTGCTGCCGAACGGCGAGCGAATGACCCGCAGGGCGCCGGCGAAGATCAGCAGGAACAGCACGGCGACAAACACATAGAAGTGCCGCGGGTCGGCCAGGTCGACCAGCACATGGCCGGCGATCTCGATGTTCGGCCGTGGTACGTCGAGCAGGCCGTTGTCGCCGCCGGTCCAGCCACTGAGGGTATAGGCCAGGAAGTAGGCCATCTGGCTGAAGGCCAAGGTCAGCATGACGAAGTAGATGCCCGTGCGGCGTATGGCCAGGGCGCCCACCAGCAGCGCGAGGAAGGCGCCGAATACAGCGGCGCCAAGCAGCGCAGCGAACATGCCCCACTGCAGGTGGATCATCAGCAATGCCGCACCATAGGCGCCCACACCAAAGAAGATGCCTTGGCCGAACGACAGCAGGCCGGTGTAGCCCAGCAACAGGTTGCAGGCCAGCGCGGCCAGGGCAAAGATCAGGATTTCAGTGGCCAGGGTGGCCGATGGCAGCACCAACGGCAGCGCCACCAGGCTGGCGACTACCAGCAACAGCAGTGCCGGGGCACGGCCCCTGGCGACTGGCAAAGGGTTTTTTTCACTCATCTCAGGCTCTCCCGAACAGGCCATACGGACGCACCAGGATCACCGCCGCCATGGCGCCGTAGATCATCAGGCTGGCGCCTTGTGGCCACAGGCTGGTCATCATGCTTTGCACCACACCCACCAACAGGCCGCCGACCAGCGCACCGCCAAACGAGCCCATGCCGCCGATCACCACCACCACGAAGGCGATGCCGAGGATTTCCGGGCCGACGAAGGGCTGGGCCCCGCGCAGCGGCGCGAACAGCACACCGGCCACGCCGGCCAGGCCTACGCCCAGGGCGAATGTCAGGGAGAACAGGCGGAAGATATTGGTACCCAGCAGCGACACGGTTTCGGTGCTCTCGCTGCCGGCCCGCACCAGGGCGCCGAAGCGGGTGCGCTCCAGTAGCAGCCATAGGCCAACGCCGATCAGTGCGGCGAAACCGATCAGGAACAGGCGGTAGTACGGGTAGATGAAGTCACCCAGGATCAACACCCCGCGCAGCTCGGGCGGCACGGCGATGTTCTTGCCCACCGGGCCCCAGATCAGCACCGAGGCTTCCTGGATGATCAGGGCGATGCCAAGGGTAACGAGGATCTGGAAGGTGTGTGGCAGGTGATAGATGCGTTTGATCAGCAGGCGCTCGACCGCCCAGGCCAGGGCGGCCACCACCAAGGGCGCGATCAGCAGCGCCAGCCAGAAGCTGCCGGTGATGGCCACGGCGGTGTAGCACAGGTAGGCGCCAAGCAGAAAGAACGCGCCATGGGCGAAGTTGACGAAGTTGAGCAAGCCGAAAATGATCGTCAGGCCTACGGCGATGAGGAAGTAGATCATCCCCAGGCCCAGGCCGTTGAGCAGTTGGAACAGGTACAAATCGAGCATGAGCGTGCCCTCGACAGCGCGCGGCGCGGCTGCCTGTACGAGTGTGAGTGACTAACGCCGCGGCTTCAGGCCAAGGCGCAACCGGTGTGGTCGGGCTCGACGAACGAGCGGCCCGAGCTGATGACTTCGGCCAGGTCGTCTTCGTCGCGTATCTGCCCTTGGGGCTTGCCGCGCAGCAGGTAGTAATCCTTGAGCACCTGGTGGTCGCCCGGGCGGATCAGCTCGTCGCCGGTCGGCCCCTGGAAACGCATGCCCTGCAGTGCTGCAGAGACGGCGGCACCGTCCAGGCTGCCGGCCTTGACGATGGCTTCGAGCATGACCTTGGTGCCGATGTAGTCGGCGGCCAGCGGGTAGTTGGGGTTGATGCCGTAGGCCTTGCGGGTGGCGGCAACCAGTTGCTGGTTCAGCGGCGTATCCACCTGGTGCCAGTACTGCGCGCCCAGGTAAACGCCTTCGAGCACGTCACTGCCCAGTTCCTGGAACTGGTCGAGGCCGGCTGACCACACCATCAGCACTTTCATACGGTCCTTGATGCCGAAGTTGACCGCCTGGCGCAGCGCGTTGGAGGCCTGGCTGCCGAAGTTGAGCAGCACCAGCACGTCGGGTTTGGCCGCGATGGCATTGGTGAGGTAACCCGAGAATTCCTGCTCTTGCAGCGAGTGATAGCTGTTGCCGATATGTTCCACGCCCTGCTCGGCGAATACTTTGCGGGCGTTGTCCAGCAGCGCGTCGCCGAACACGTATTGCGGGGTGATGGTGTACCAGCGCTTGGCCTGCGGGAGTTGGCGAATCATCGGCACCAGGGTTTCGCGGATGGCGCCGTAGGTCGGCACCGACCAGCGGAAGGTCGAGGCGTTGCAGTCCTTGCCGGTGATTTCGTCGGCGCCCACCGGGGTCATGAACACGCCACCGGCCTTGTGTATTTCCTTGGAAACCGCCAGCGCCGAAGACGACAAGGTGCAGCCCTGGAAGAAGCGGGCGCCATCCTGGCCAATGGCTTCCTGTACCTTGCGCACGGCCTTGCCGGCGTTGCCTTCGGTGTCGATGACTTTGTACTTGAGCGGGCGCCCCAGCAACTGCGGGTATTCGGCGATGGCCAGGCGCGAGCCCATGTCGGCGTACTTGCCGTAGCTGGCGAAGGCACCCGACATGGACTTGAGCCCATAGAAGGTCAACGGTTGATCGGCGAATGCCCGGTGTGCTCCCAAGGGGAGGCTACCGAAGGCACCCAGGGCAAGGCCTGCCTTGAGCAGGGTACGTCTTTGCATGGGTAACTCCTTGGTTGTGGTTATTAGGCAGGAGTGGCAATGACAAAGCGGGTACGGCCGGGCCTGTGAGCAGGCCTCTTTCCAGGCGGATCAGTGGTGGTGGTTGAACTCCAGCAGGAAGTGGCGGGCGACCTCGCCCTCCAGTGCGGTCATGTGGTGTTCGGCGTCGCACATGTGCTCGTGCATCAGCCGGCGTACGCTGGGCTCGTCACTGGCGCGCAGGGCGCTGAGCAGTTGTTTGTGGTAGTCGATGTTGGCTGCGGCGAACTGCTGGCGCTTGGGCAGGTAGGCTTTTTTCAGCACCACCAGGTCGCGCAGCAGGTCGTTGAGGAACACCGCCATGAAGCGCAGCAACGGGTTGGGGCAGCGGTGGGCCAGCAGGGTGTGGAACTCCAGCTCCGCCAGGCGCTGTTCGCGCTGGCCCTCTTCGCTGTCTTCCGGCGCACTGCAGAAATCGATGTTGGCCTCAAGCGCGGCATAGTCCGCTTCGCTCAGCTGACCCATTACCGACACTGCCAACTCGACCTCGATGACTTTGCGCAGCTGGTACACCTGCTCGCCGTCCAGGTGCTGAAAGTGCAGGTAGTTGCGCAGCGCTCGGCTGGCGGGCTCGGTGCCGACCTCGGCCAGGTAGGCACCACCGGCAGGGCCGGTGCGGGTGCTGACCAGGCCTTCTACCTCAAGTGCCTTGAGTGCCTCGCGGGCAGTGCCCTTGGAGCATTCGAAGTGTTCCATCAGCTCACGCTCGGTGGGCAGGCGGTCGCCGGGGTGCAGCGCTTCGGTGACGATCGAGCGCTTGACCGATTCGACGATCACATCCGACAGCTTTTGGCGCTTGCGTTTGGGTTTGAGCATTTCGCTATTTTTCATATTTATGCGGATAAATAGGATTTAGCGAATTTTGCCGGGGTGGGTCAATGCTGGGGGAGGGGGAGGGGTCGTATTTGGTGTGAAAGGGTCGGGGAGGGATATGTGAAGAGGTGTATGGACTGCAGACCCTGTGGGTGCGGGTAAACCTGCTCCCACAGGGCTCTTTGTTCAGCCTTGGCGGCCAGGACCTTGCTGCAGGTGGGCCTGGCTGCAATACCACTCGTTGCCCTGCTGCAGCGCCCGATCATTGGGCAGGTGCACGCCGCAATGGGCGCAGCGCACCATCGTCAGTGGCGCATCGAGCTTGGCTTCGGGGCGCGACTGCTGGCTGATTTTGAATTTGCGCCACAGCCAGAACGCGGCGGCGATCAGGGCGATCCAGAAAAGTAGGCGAACCATGGTGTCCAGCTTGTTGATGGAAGAAGCCGACAGTCTAGGATGCAGCCGACAAAAAAGGGAGGCCCAAGGCCTAATGCCAGTCAGTTAAGCGTTACTGGGGCTGCTTTGCAGCCCTTCGCGGGCACGCCCGCTCCCACACGTTTGGCGCTGAACTCAAGAAATGCGCAATGCCCTGTGGGAGCGGGCGTGCCCGCGAAGGGGCGCAAAGCGGCCCCAAATTACTTAACTGACGGGTATTGGCCCAAGGCCTCCCTTTCATTTACCGCGGTCGGTCAATCGAACAGACCAAAGGTCATGTAGCTGAACCAGGAGCGGTCTTTCTCGGCCTCTTTCGGGCCCTCGGGCACGATCGGGTCGCCGTTTTCATCCTTTGGCAGCAGCTCTTGCGGCATCTCGTCCCGCGCGTCCTGGAACTGCTTGACCACGTCCTGGTTGGCGCGGGTTTCACCCGGCGGCAGCGGCGTGTCGGTCTCGATCAGGCCCAGGGTGGCCTTGGACAGCCAGCCGCGGCCGTCAGACTCGGTCTGCTTGGGCTGGAACTCGCCATCGACCAGGCTTGGGTGGTCCGGGTAGTTGAGCTTGAGGGTTTCCAGGCTGGTGGCGGCCAGTTCGTCCAGGTGCATCTTCTGGTACGACTCGACCATTACCGCCAGGCCGTCGCCGACCGAAGGAGTTTCCTGGAAGTTCTCGACCACGTAGCGGCCACGGTTGGCGGCAGCCACGTAAGCCTGGCGGCTCAGGTAGTAGTCGGCCACGTGGATTTCGTACGACGCCAGCAGGTTGCGCAGGTAGATCATGCGCTGCTTGGCATCGGGCGCGTAGCGGCTGTTGGGGAAGCGGCTGGTCAGCTGGGCGAACTCGTTGTACGAGTCGCGGGCAGCACCCGGGTCACGCTTGGTCATGTCCAGCGGCAGGAAGCGCGCCAGCAGGCCACGGTCCTGGTCGAACGAGGTCAGGCCCTTGAGGTAGTAGGCGTAGTCCACGTTCGGGTGCTGCGGGTGCAGGCGAATGAAGCGCTCGGCAGCCGATTTGGCCGCCTCGGGCTCGGCGTTCTTGTAGTTGGCGTAGATCAGCTCCAGCTGCGCCTGGTCGGCATAACGGCCGAACGGGTAGCGCGACTCCAGGGCCTTGAGCTTGTTCACGGCGCTGGTGTAGCTGGAGTTGTCCAGATCAGCCTGGGCCTGCTGGTACAGCTCGGCCTCGCTGAGGTTCTCGTCGATGACTTCCTTATTCGAGGAACAGGCCGCGGTGAGCCCAAGGATGGCGATCAGCAGCAGGTGTTTCACTTGCATGGCGGCTTGCGTCCCTTTGACGGCCGCTGTTTTGGGCGGTGCCGTCCTGTTATGATGAGCGCCCCGGCCAACCCCGGGACAAAAGAAGCCGTATTTAACCACAAGCTCGCAGCCGAAACCAAAGGCTGTGCGCCCGCCGAATCGAGCATGTCCGAGATCATTCAACTTAGCGCAGAGGTCCCGTCCGAATTGGGCGGCCAACGCCTCGACCAGGTCGCCGCCCAATTGTTCGCCGAGTACTCGCGTTCGCGGCTAACTTCGTGGATCAAAGAGGGCCGCCTGACGGTCGATGGTGCCGTCGTGCGCCCTCGCGACCTCGTTCACGGTGGCTCCCAGCTTGCCCTGCAGGCCGAACAGGAAGCCCAGGGTGAGTGGGTAGCAGAAGATATCGAACTGGATATCGTCTACGAAGACGACCACATCATGGTCATCAACAAGCCCGCCGGGCTGGTCGTGCACCCGGCTGCCGGGCACGCCAGCGGCACCCTGCTCAATGCGCTGCTGCACCACGTGCCAGACATCGTCAACGTACCGCGCGCCGGTATCGTTCACCGCCTGGACAAGGACACCACCGGGCTGATGGTGGTGGCCAAGACCCTGCAGGCGCAGACCAAGCTGGTCGAGCAAATGCAGGCGCGCAAGGTCAGCCGCATTTATGAGTGCATCGTCATCGGCGTGGTCACCGCCGGTGGCAAGATCGACGCCCCGATCGGTCGCCACGGCGGCATGCGCCAGCGCATGGCGGTCACCGACGGCGGCAAGCCAGCCGTCAGCCACTACCGGGTGCTCAAGCGCTTCCGCTCGCACACCCATGTACGGGTCAAGCTGGAAACCGGCCGCACCCACCAGATCCGCGTGCACATGGCCCATGTGGGCTTTCCGCTGGTCGGTGACCAGACCTACGGTGGCCGCTTCCGCATTCCGCCGGCTGCCAGCCCAACCATGGTCGAGGCAGTGAAAAGCTTCCCGCGCCAGGCGCTGCACGCGCGGTTCCTTGCCCTGGCCCACCCGATCACCGGTGAAGTCATGAAGTGGGAGTCGCCACTGCCCGACGACTTCGTGTGGTTGCTGTCGCTGCTCAACCAGGACCGTGAGAGCTTCATCGGATGAGTGACCTGGCGCGGACGCTGCTGTTTCCCGACTGGCCGGCCCCGGCCTCGGTACGCGCCTGTGTCACCACCCGTCAGGGCGGTGTGAGCCTGCCGCCCTACGCCACGTTCAACCTGGGTGACCATGTGGGGGATGACCCTGCCGCGGTTGCCGAAAACCGTCGCCGCCTGCGCGAGCAGTTCGCCATCCAGCCAGCCTGGCTCAAGCAGGTGCATGGGCTGGAGGTGGCGGATGCCAACCCGGCCGTGGTAGCCGAGGCTGATGCCAGCTGCACCAGCCAGCCCGGCATTGCCTGCACCGTGATGACGGCCGACTGCCTGCCTGTACTGTTCTGTGACCGTGCGGGCACCCGCGTGGCGGCGGCGCATGCGGGCTGGCGCGGGCTGGCGGGTGGCGTGCTGGAAGCCACCCTCGACCGCCTGGCGCTGGCGCCCCAGGAGGTGCTGGTGTGGCTGGGGCCGGCGATCGGGCCCAAGGCCTTCGAAGTGGGGCTGGAAGTACGCGATGCCTTTACTGCCGTGCACCCTGAGGCGGCCCGGGCTTTTGTCGAGGGCGAGCGGCCAGGCAAGCTGATGGCAGACATCTACGAATTGGCGCGCATTCGCCTGGCGGCCCGTGGGATATCGGCTGTTTATGGCGGTGGCTGGTGCACGGTCAGTGACGAGCGGTTTTTCTCCTACCGCCGTACGCCGCAGGGTGGCCGCTTCGCTTCGCTTGTGTGGTTGCAGCCGCTCTAGCCTAGATGGGCACCGCCTGCCCCAAGCGCTAATCCAACTCGTTGATCCTGGTCAACCCCGCTACGCTTGAATCTTCCAGAATCAGCCTTATCTATAAAGGCATCTCAGGCAGGTTTCTTTATAAACAGGCGCTGTCCATCGCTCCGACCTGCCCTTTAAAGGAAGGTACACCATGCGAATAGACCGTTTGACCAGCAAGCTGCAACTTGCAATATCCGATGCCCAATCCCTGGCCGTAGGCATGGACCACCCTGCCATCGAGCCCGTGCACCTGTTGCAGGCATTGCTCGAACAGCAGGGCGGCTCGATCAAGCCACTGCTGATGCAAGTGGGCTTCGATATCAATAGCCTGCGCCAGGCACTGGTGAAAGAACTCGACCAGCTGCCGAAAATCCAGAACCCCACCGGCGACGTGAACATGTCGCAGGACCTGGCGCGCCTGCTCAACCAGGCCGACCGCCTGGCCCAGCAAAAGGGCGACCAGTTCATTTCCAGCGAGCTGGTGTTGCTGGCCGCCATGGACGAGAACAGCAAGCTGGGCAAGTTGCTGCTCAGCCAGGGTGTCAGCAAAAAGGCCCTGGAAAATGCCATCAACAACCTGCGCGGTGGCGCGGCGGTGAATGACGCCAACGCCGAAGAGTCACGCCAGGCGCTGGACAAGTACACCGTCGACCTCACCAAGCGTGCCGAAGAAGGCAAGCTGGACCC
>NZ_BCBD01000131.1:0-15123 GCF_001320345.1 Pseudomonas sp. NBRC 111127
CAGCGCCGCCACGCTGATCAGCACAATGCCCAGCCCCGACCAGATGGCATAGGCAATACCCACCGGAATGCTGCGCACCACCAGGGTGAGCATCCAGAACGCAATGCCGTAGCCCACCACCATCAGCAGCAGCGGCAACGGCGTGCTCAAGCCTTTTACCGCTTTCATCGAAGCGGTGGCGATGACTTCGGCGCAGATGGCAATGGCGAGATAGGTGTAGGCATTCATGGTGGGATCCTCCGGTTCTGGCGGGCATTCTAGGCTCAACCTGGATGCGGTAAAGTCATTACCTATCAATTTTGGAGATAGGCCAATGGCCGAGCAGTGGAACCTCGAACAACTGCGAACCTTTGTGCGCGTTGCAGAATTGCGCTCGTTCTCTGCCGTGGCCCGTGAACAGCGCAAGGCCCAGTCGGCGATCAGCAGCGCGGTCGCCTTGCTGGAAACCGACCTGGGCGTCACCCTGTTCGAGCGCAGCAGTGGCCGGCAGCCGAAACTGACGCAAAACGGCAGCGCGCTGCTGGAAGATGCCCGTGAACTGCTGCGCCAGTGCGAACGCCTGGATGGCCGTGCGCTGGCGTTGATGCGCGGGCAGGAGGCCTTGCTGCGCGTGGCGCAGGACGAAGCCATGCCCTACCAGCCGGTGATTGACAGCCTCGATGAATTGGCCAGCCACTTTCCGCTGCTGGAGGTGCAACTGGCCAGCGGGGCCCAGGGTGATGTGGCGCGCAAACTGGTCGAGCGGCGCGCCGACCTGGGGCTGTTCTTTCACCACGAGAGCATCCCGGCAACCCTGGAGCGGCGCGCCCTGGGCAGTGTGGAAATGGTCACGGTCTGTGCGGTCGACCACCCGCTGGCGGGTCGTGGCCGGGTCACTCGCCAACAGCTGGCCCGCCATCGTCAATTGCTGATCACCCCGCAGCAAAGCGGTTACCCCGGTGGCGAGGCCATCAGCCCGCAGGTGTGGCGTGCCGACAGCTTCTACGTCCTGGCGGAGCTGTTGATGCGCGGCCTGGGCTGGGCCTGGTTGCCACGGCATGTCGTGCAGTACCCCACATACCAGACGCACATGGTGGAGCTGGACAGTGAGTGGCGCCCACCGGCGTTGGTGGCGGAACTGGCCTGGCGCCGTGATGAACCCCTGGGCCCTGCTGCGCAATGGTTGGCCGAGCGCTTTGCAGTGCACTTGCGCGCGATCGGGTAAACTCCGCTGCCATGAACAGAACCCTCTATACCTTGCTCTTTCACCTGGGCCTGCCGCTGGTCGCGCTGCGCCTGTACCTTCGCGCGCGCAAGGCGCCGGCCTATGGCCAGCGTATCGGCGAGCGGTTTGCCGTCAGGCTGCCGGCCATGCGCCAGGGCGGTATCTGGGTGCACGCGGTGTCGGTCGGCGAAAGCATTGCCGCGGCGCCGATGGTGCGCGCCTTGCTCAAGGCCTACCCGCAACTGCCGATCACGCTCACCTGCATGACCCCTACCGGTTCCGAGCGCATTCGCGCCATGTTCGCCGACGAACCCCGTGTGCAGCACTGTTATCTGCCCTACGACCTGCCGTGGGCGGCGGGGCGCTTCCTCGACCATGTGCAGCCGAAACTGGGCATCATCATGGAAACCGAGCTGTGGCCCAACCATATTCATCAGTGCGCCAAGCGCGGTATTGCGGTGGCACTGGCCAATGCCCGCCTCTCTGCGCGCTCGGCCCGTGGCTATGGGCGCTTTGCCAGGCTGACGCGGCCGATGTTGGCGGAGATGAACCTGATTGCCGTGCAGACCGAAACCGAGGCGCAACGCTTTCGTGAGCTGGGCGCCCGCCCGCACTGCGTGCAGGTGACCGGCTCGATCAAGTTCGACCTGAAGGTCGATGAGCAGCTGTTGCCACGGGCTCGGGTGTTGCGCGAGCAATGGGGCGCTACGCAGCGCCCGGTGTGGATTGCTGCCAGCACCCATGAGGGGGAGGATGCGCTGGTGCTGCAGGCGCATCAGCAGTTGTTGCAGGTGCATGGCGATGCCTTGCTGATCCTGGTGCCGCGCCACCCTGAGCGGTTCAATGCGGTGCATGCGCTTTGCAGCGAACGGTTCAGCACCATTCGCCGCTCCACTGGCGCGCCCGTCGACGCACAAACCCGGGTATTGCTGGGCGACACCATGGGCGAATTGCTGTTTCTGTATGCGCTGGCCGATATCGCCTTCGTGGGCGGCAGCCTGGTGCCGACCGGCGGGCATAACCCGCTGGAGCCGGCAGCACTGGCCTTGCCGGTGATCATGGGGCCGCACGTGTTCAACTTCCTCGAAATCAGCGCAATGCTGGTAGAGGCAGGGGCGTTGCAGCAGGTGGACGATGCCGACGGGCTGGCCGAGGCCGTGCGGCGGTTGGTCGAGTTACCGCAGGATGCCCAGCGCATGGGCGCGGCGGGCAGGGCGGTGATGCAGGCCAACCAAGGTGCATTGCAGCGCTTGCTCGATGGGCTGGCTGCGCTAATGCGCTGATATTCGCAGCGGCGCGATCCCTGTAGGAGCGGCCTTGTGTCGCGAAAGGGCCGCACAGCGGCCCCGACAATCTTGCGGTCGTGCGAAAATCCCGGGGGCGCTGCGCCCCCCCTTTCGCGACACAAGGCCGCTCCTACACTGTCCGCGTGCTCCCTGATTTCAAGGGCGGCGCTCGAAGTTCTTGGCTGCAGCAGCCGCCAGATCCGGTGGCAAGAAGTCCTTGTCCGGGTTGTAGTCGGCCTTCAGGTAACGCCCCAGATCCTTCAGGTCTTGCGGGCTCAGGGTGCCGGCGGCCTGCTTGAGGCTCAGGTTGTCGAGAATGTAGTCGTAGCGGCTGTTGTTGTAGTCGCGCACCGAGGTGTACAGCTGGCGCTGGGCATCGAGCACGTCGACGATGTTGCGGGTGCCGACCTGGTAGCCGATTTCAGTCGCTTCCAGCGCACTCTGGTTGGAGATGATCGACTGCTTGCGTGCCTGGACCTGTTCCACGTCGGTGTTCACCGCGCGGTGCAGGTTGCGGGTGTTCTCCACCACCTGGCGGCGCAGGCTCTCGCGCTGCTGTTCGCTCTGGCTCAGGCGCTGGTAAGCCTCGCGTACCTGCGAGCTGGTCAGGCCGCCGCTGTAGATCGGGATGTTCAGTTGCAGGCCGATACTGGTCTGCTCGACGTCGCCGCTGTAGCGAACGTTCTGTTGGGGAGCAGGGTTGGTAAAGCCGAGGCTGTCGTTGTCACCCTTCTGGTATTTGGCTACCGCATCCAGGGTGGGCGCATGGCCGGCCTTGCGCTGGCGCAGGGTTTCTTCGGCGGCAGACACCGCATAGTTGGTGGCCAGCAGGTTGAGGTTCTGGCGCCCGGCCGTTTCCACCCAGGCCTTGGCATCGTTCGGCGTAGGTACCTGCACTGGCAGGCTATGCACCACACCCTGGATCGAGCTGTACTCTCGGTTGGTCAGCGTTACCAACGCTTCGAAGGCATCCTGTACCTGGCGTTCGGCGATGATCCGGTTGGCCCGGGCAGTGTCGTAGCCGGCCTGCGACTGCAGCACGTCGGTCTTGTCCGACAGGCCGACATCGAAGCGTTCGTTGGACTGGTCGAGCTGGCGCTTGAACGCGGCTTCCTCAGCCTTGGTCGCGGCCAGGTTGTCCTGGGCGCGCAGCACGGCAAAGTAGCTTTGGGCCGTTTGCAGGATGAGGTTCTGCTCAGTGGCCGACAGCTCCAGGGCGGCTTGTTCGTTGACCGCCTCGGCGGCCTGCAACTGGAACCAGCGGTCGGCGCGGAAAATGGGCTGGGCCAGGGTTGCACTCCAGGCGTTGCCGCTGCGGTTGGAGGTAATCGACGGCTCGTCCAGCTTGGTGCGGGTATTCATCATCTCGGCCCCGGCCGACAGGTTCGGCAGCAAGCCGGCGCGGGCCTGCGGTACCACCTCACGGCGTGCGCCGTAGTCGGCGCGTGCTGCTGCCAGGTCGGCGTTGTTGTCGACCGCTTCCTGGTACACGCTGACCAGGTCGGTCTTGACCGTCTGGGGCGCGTCCGCTGCCCAGGCCACTCCGTTGGACGCACAAGACACGGCTATTGCCAGTGAGAGTTTGCGCAGCATAAAGGCAATCCTTGTACGAAATTGAATTACTGAACCGTTGAGTATTTGGCGATGCGCCAGTTTAGTGCCATGTGCCCCCCGGCAACAATCGCCGGGCGCGCCTTTCATCATCTGCGCAGAAACCCGCTTGGCTTTGCCGACCACAGCAGTCTAGACTGCGCAGGTTCTTGTCGGGGTGCCTTGAAGCAAAGGCTGAGATCGCAGAGGTGCGGATCCCGTTGAACCTGATCAGGTTAGCGCCTGCGTAGGGAACAAGATTGCTCGCCTTCCCGGGGAGCCTCTTGTGCCAGGTCCGGGATTGTCACAGCTGCATGCAGCTTCAAGGCACCCCCATATCCGGCACTGCATCCACTAATGGATGCGTCCGCGCCATTCAGGTTCACCCCGACATTCCACTGCTAGGAAGCCGTCTGGAGAGCCTGTGATGACCCAACAAGAAAAAACGTTCAACCTCAGCGAATCGGCAAAAGTCGATCAGCAGTCCGTGCAGCCGTTCCCGCGTTCGCGCAAGGTCTATGTGCAGGGCTCGCGCCCGGATATCCGCGTACCCATGCGGGAAATCAGCCTGGCCGACACGCCGACCGATTTCGGTGGCGAGTCCAATGCTCCGGTACTGGTCTACGACACCTCCGGCCCCTACACCGATCCCAGTGTGATCATCGACGTGCGCAAAGGCCTGGCCGACGTGCGGTCGGCCTGGATCGACGCGCGTGGCGACACCGAGCGCCTGGCCGGGCTGAGCTCCGACTTCGGCCAGCAGCGCCTGAACGACGCCGAGCTGGCCAAGCTGCGTTTTGCCCACGTGCGCAACCCGCGCCGGGCCAAGGCCGGCGCCAATGTTTCGCAAATGCACTATGCCCGCCAGGGCATCGTTACCGCCGAGATGGAATACGTGGCCATCCGCGAGAACATGAAGCTGCAAGAGGCGCGCGCCGCAGGCCTGCTCGACGCGCAACATGCCGGGCATAGCTTTGGTGCCAACATTCCGAAAGAGATCACCCCCGAGTTCGTGCGCCAGGAAATTGCCCGTGGCCGTGCAATCATCCCGGCCAACATCAACCACCCGGAGCTGGAGCCGATGATCATCGGCCGTAATTTCCTGGTGAAGATCAACGGCAATATCGGTAACAGCGCCCTGGGCTCGTCCATCGAGGAAGAGGTGGCCAAGCTGACCTGGGGCATCCGCTGGGGGTCGGACACGGTCATGGACCTGTCCACCGGCAAGCACATCCATGAGACCCGCGAGTGGATCATCCGCAACTCGCCGGTGCCGATTGGTACCGTGCCGATCTACCAGGCCCTGGAAAAGGTCAACGGGGTGGCCGAAGACCTGACCTGGGAGCTGTTCCGCGACACCCTGATCGAGCAGGCCGAGCAGGGTGTGGACTACTTCACCATCCATGCCGGGGTGTTGCTGCGCTACGTGCCGCTGACCGCCAAGCGGGTCACGGGCATCGTCAGCCGTGGCGGCTCGATCATGGCCAAGTGGTGCCTGGCCCATCACAAGGAAAACTTCCTCTACACCCACTTCGACGAAATCTGCGAAATCATGAAGGCCTACGACGTCAGCTTCTCGCTGGGCGATGGCCTGCGCCCCGGCTCGATCGCCGACGCCAACGACGCTGCGCAGTTCGGTGAGCTGGAAACCCTTGGCGAGCTGACCAAGATTGCCTGGAGGCATGACGTGCAGTGCATGATCGAAGGCCCTGGCCACGTGCCGATGCAGTTGATCAAGGAGAACATGGACAAGCAGCTGGAATGTTGCGACGAGGCGCCGTTCTACACCCTCGGCCCACTGACCACCGATATCGCCCCGGGTTATGACCACATCACCTCGGGCATTGGTGCGGCAATGATCGGCTGGTTCGGCTGCGCCATGCTCTGCTACGTGACGCCCAAGGAGCACCTGGGCCTGCCGAACAAGGATGACGTCAAGACCGGCATCATCACCTACAAGATCGCCGCGCATGCTGCCGACCTTGCCAAAGGCCACCCCGGCGCACAAATCCGCGACAACGCCCTGTCCAAGGCGCGCTTCGAGTTCCGCTGGGAAGACCAGTTCAACCTCGGCCTCGACCCTGACACTGCCCGCGCCTACCACGACGAGACGCTGCCCAAGGAGTCGGCCAAGGTCGCGCACTTCTGCTCAATGTGCGGGCCGAAGTTCTGCTCGATGAAGATCACCCAGGAAGTGCGGGAGTACGCCGCCAAGATCGAAGCCGTGGACGTCACGGTCGAGCAAGGCATGCGTGAGCAGGCCGAGCGGTTCCGCCAGGAAGGCAGCCAGCTGTACCACAAGGTCTGAGAACGCTGGGGCCGGCTCCCGCTGGAACCGCACCAGGCTCAAGACCAGGGCGTTTTTTGTGGGAACGGCCTTGCGTCGCGATACGAGGACGAAGTCCTCGCCAGGAACACCAACAACATTGCCGGCGAGCGCCAACCATGACATCACCCAGCCCGTTCTCCCCCGACCACCCGGTCCCCACCCACCAGCGCATCTTCGGCGCGCGTGACCTGTTCTCCCTCTGGTTTTCCCTGGGCATCGGCCTGATGGTGCTGCAAGTCGGCGCCATGCTCGCGCCGGGCCTGGGCCTTGCTGGCGCCGTACTGGCCATTGCCCTGGGCACCGGCGTGGGCGTGCTGTTGCTGGGCGCCGCCGGGGTCATCGGCAGTGACACCGGCCTGTCGGCCATGGGCACCCTGAAGCTCAGCCTGGGCAGCCATGGCACGCGCTTGCCGGCGGTGCTCAATTTGCTGCAACTGGTGGGCTGGGGGGCGTTCGAGATCATCGTCATGCGCGATGCCGCTAGCCTGCTGGGCGCACGTGCGTTCGGTGAGCACAGCGCCTGGAACAGCCCGATGCTGTGGACCCTGTGCTTTGGTGCCCTGGCGACCTTGCTGGCGGTGAGCGGGCCACTGGCATTCGTGCGCAAGGTGTTGCGCGCCTGGGGTATCTGGTTATTGCTGGGCGCCTGCGTCTGGCTGACCTGGAACTTGTTCGCCAAGGCCGACCTGGCTGAGTTGTGGGGGCGCGCCGGGGATGGCTCTATGTCGCTGGCAGTAGGCTTCGACATCGTCATTGCCATGCCGCTGTCGTGGCTGCCGCTGATCGCCGACTATTCACGTTTCGCCCGCAATGGCAGGCACGTGTTCGGCGGTACCGT
This sequence comes from Pseudomonas sp. NBRC 111127, assembly GCF_001320345.1. Lineage (NCBI taxonomy): Bacteria > Pseudomonadati > Pseudomonadota > Gammaproteobacteria > Pseudomonadales > Pseudomonadaceae > Pseudomonas > Pseudomonas sp. NBRC 111127. The sequence goes on from NZ_BCBD01000131.1 coordinate 7,248, forward strand.
GCTGGGCTACTTCATCGGCAATACCTGGCTGATGAGCCTGGGCGTGGCCTACACCCTGGCCTTCGCCGCCAGTGGCGAAGTCAATGCGTTGCTGCTGGCCTTGGCTGGCGCCGGCATGGGGGTTCCGTTGCTGCTGATTCTGCTCGACGAGTCGGAAAAGGCATTCGCCGACATCCACTCGGCGGCGGTCTCCACCGGGGTGCTGCTGCCGTTGAAGGTGGAGCACCTGGCACTGGCCATCGGCGTGCTGTGCACCCTGATCGCCTTGCTGGCGCCATTGGCTCAGTACGAGAACTTCCTGTTGCTGATCGGTTCGGTGTTTGCGCCGCTGTTCGGCGTAGTGCTGGTGGACCACTATGTAGTGCGTCGCCGTGGCTTGCCGGTACAGGTCAAGGGTTTGCACTGGCAGGCGCTGCTGGCCTGGTTCGTGGGGGTGGCGGCCTACCACCTGATTGCCGCCAATGCACCCGAGCTGGGCGCCACCCTGCCAGCATTGCTGCTGGCAGGGGTGCTGCACGGGCTGTTGAGCCTCAGCCGCGGCCGGGGAACAGTTCAGGCTTGAGCACGCCATTGAGGCGCGGGTAAGGGATCTTCAGTTCCACGTGGCCCATGGAATAGGGCGCGATGGCATAGACCTCGTACTTGACCACCAGTGCGCCGTACGTCAGGGCGATGTGCGGCGACTTCTTGAACGGCCAGGTCTTGACGAACTCGGCGTCCTTGTCCATGCCCACGCTCATCAGCCAGGCGCGGTGCGACTCTTCGACGGTTTTCCAGAACGTCTCTTCCTGGCCAGGCAGCAGCATGTCCTGCAGGGTCAGCACCTTGTCCAGCTTGCGGGAGTAGTTGATGAAACCACGCCCAGGCATGCCGTGCGCGCCACCGCTGTCCAGGTAGCTGGACAGTTCGATGATCACCAGGCCGTCATGCTGCTCGCGTACCTTGGCTTGCAGGTAGCTGCTGTTACGTTTGTCGGCAGTGGCCAGGTATTGCTTTTCATAGGCCTGCAGGGTGGCCGGCGCGGTGCCATGCTGATTGTCTTCGGTCAGTTGCAGCAAGCGCTTTTCGACGATGCCGTCAAGCTTGGGCAGGGCCGGGAAGTGCACCATGTCGATGTTCACCAGCGGGCAATCGCTTTCGCTGCAACCGGGTTTTACATGCTCCCAGGCGTCGCGTTTGACCTCAAGCGGGGTCCGGTAGTTGGGCGTGAACAGGCTCTGGCAGGCGCCCAGAGCGAGTGCCAGCACGGCCACGGAAGTCAGTTTGACAATGGTCATGATGATCCTTGCAAAAACAGGGAAAAGTCGGCCTTTGACCGTCTGCGCGGCCTTCGGTTCGCCACTAAGCTAACAGAGTGCGCACGTGCTGTCCCGACTGTGCGAATGGTTGCTGGAAAGGGGTGAAACGCGCTGGCGTGCGGAGTAGGATGGCGCGATGCTGTGATTGAGGTAGCGAGGATTTCCATGTCAGACACGTTGAACTCAGTGCCCAGGGCGGTCGAGATCGTCAAGCGGGAAAACTGCTTCCAGGGCTTCTACAAGCTCGACAAGGTGCACTTGCGCCACGAGCTGTTTGCGGGCGGCATGGGGCGCGAGATCAGCCGTGAACTGTTCGTGCGTCACGATGCGGTGTGTGTACTACCCTACGACCCGCTGCGCGATGAAGTGGTGCTGATCGAACAGTTCCGCGTCGGTGCAATGGGCAAGGCCGAAAACCCCTGGCTGATCGAAATGGTCGCCGGGCTGATCGACAAGGACGAGCAACCCGAGGAAGTCGCCCACCGCGAAGCCGAAGAAGAAGCGGGCCTGACTTTCAGTGCCCTGTGGCCGATGACCCGCTACTTCCCGTCGCCAGGCGGCAGCGATGAGTATGTGCACTTGTTCCTTGGGCACTGCAGCAGCGAAGGGGCAGGGGGGCTGCATGGCCTGGAGGCCGAGGGTGAAGACATTCGCGTGCGGGTCTGGTCGTTCGAAGATGCCTTGCAGGCCGTGCGCGATGGGCGCATCTGCAACGCGGCGACCATCATCGGCTTGCAATGGCTGGCGCTGAACCGTGACGAAGTACGAGGTATGTGGAAGTGAACCTGCTGCGCGAGCGCTATCGAGTCGACCTGGCCGGGCTGCAGGCTGCCTGTGAGGCCAACTATGCCCGGCTGATGCGCTTGCTGCCGGACATGCGTACCACCCAGAGCTCGCGCCGCATCGGTATGACCCAGGGCGACCAGATGCTTGGCGTGCTGGTGCTCGACGTGGTGCTGGCCTGCCCGTACACCACCACCCTGCATATACGTCAGGAGCACAGCTTGCCGTGGCTGCCGGTGCCGCACCTGGAGGTGCAGGTGTATCACGATGCGCGCATGGCCGAAGTGATCAGCGCCGAACATGCCCGGCGCCTGCGCAGCATCTACCCCTACCCGAACGAGGCCATGCACCAGCCAGACGAAAAGGCCCAGCTCAACCTGTTCCTCGGTGAATGGCTGAGTCACTGCCTGGCCTGTGGCCACGAACTGGCAAGCGTTCGCTGACATGCATGCAGACCACCCGCGCCCAGTACATGTGGTGCAACTGACCGACGCCCATCTTTTCGCCGACCCGGCCGGCAGCATGCTGGGCCTCAAAACCCGTGAAAGTTTGGGCCATGTGGTAGCCCAGGTGCGGCGCGAGCAACCGCTTGTCGACTTGCTGTTGTGCACGGGCGATTTGTCCCAGGATGCCAGCGTTGCTTCTTATGAGGCTTTTCGTGAGCTGACTGCGCCGTTTGGCGTACCAAGCCGTTGGCTGCCGGGCAACCATGATGAGGCCCGGATCATGGCCGAAGTGGCGCCGGAGTTGGTCCAGGCGGTAACCGATATCGGCGCCTGGCGTATTGTGATGCTCAACACGGCGGTGCACGGCGCCACACATGGCTTGCTGGGGGATGACCAGCTGGCAGTGCTGGAGGCCGCGCTGAAAGGGGCGGGCGGGCGCCATTGCCTGGTCTGTTTCCACCATCAACCGGTAGACATCGGCTGCGCCTGGATCGCCCCGATCGGCTTGCGCAATGCCCAGGCGCTGTTTGACATCATTGAAGGTTACCCACAGGTGCGGGCATTGCTGTGGGGGCACGTTCATCAGGAGTGGGATGAAGTGCGCGATGGTCGGCGCCTGCTGGCTACGCCTTCGACCTGCATTCAGTTCGCGGCCCGCAGCGAGGACTTCAAGGTGAGCGAAGAGCAGCCTGGGTACCGCTGGCTGCGCCTGCATGCCGACGGGCGGCTGGAGACCGGGGTGGAGCGGGCGTGGGACTTTGAAGTGAAGCTCGACTTCGATAGCCCAGGTTATTGAGCGGGTTGCGCAGTCAACTGTAGGAGCGGCCTTGTGTCGCGAAAGGGCCGCAAAGCGGCCCCGGCAATGTCTGCGGCGAAGCTGAAATTCTGGGGGTTGCTTCGCACCCCCATCGCGACACAAGGCCGCTCCTACAGGGTGCCCTGTTGCAGCGGGCTATGGTGAAGAAATTGTTGCGAAACCCGTGACGCTGCGTCAAAACCCGGCGAACGCGCTACACTGCGCGTCCCTGCGCCCGCATCATCAGGCGCGAAGCCACAGATTCCGGGGGCAGCATGTCGGGTTCCATCCTCTATATCCATGGCTTCAACAGCTCGCCGCTTTCCACCAAGGCGCGCCAGCTCGAAGCGGTCATGCAGCGGCTCGGCCTGGCCGATCAACTGCGGGTGCCCGCCTTGCACCATCACCCACGCCAGGCCATCGCCCAGCTTGAGGCGGCCATCGCCGAACTGGGCGCGCCATTACTGGTGGGCAGTTCGCTCGGCGGCTACTATGCCACCTGTCTGGCGGAGCGCCATGGCCTCAAGGCCTTGCTGGTCAACCCGGCGGTTACCCCGCACAAGCACTTTGACGGCTACCTGGGTACCCAGCGCAACCACTACACCGATGAAACCTGGGAGCTGACCCTGGACCACGTGCAGGCCCTGGCCGAGTTGGAAGTGCCAGCGCCGGTCGATGCCAGCCGCTATCAGGTGTGGCTGCAAACCGCCGACGAAACCCTGGATTACCGCCATGCCGAACGTTATTACCGTGCTTGTGCCCTGCGCATCCAGGCCGGTGGTGACCACAGTTTCCAGGGCTTTGCCGAGCGCCTGCCGGCCCTGCTGGCGTTTGCCGGTATTGCGCGTGGGCAGTATGCAGCGCTCGATTTTTCTGTATTTTGACTTTTTTGCACTCACCAGACTGACGACGAGACCCTATGGCCAATCCCAGCGCTAGCGCCTATAACGCAGACGCCATCGAAGTCCTCTCGGGCCTTGACCCGGTCCGCAAGCGGCCGGGCATGTACACCGACACCAGCCGCCCCAACCACCTGGCCCAGGAAGTGATCGACAACAGTGTCGACGAAGCCCTGGCCGGTCACGCCCGCTCCGTGCAGGTCATTCTGCATGCCGACCACTCGCTGGAAGTCAGCGACGACGGCCGTGGCATGCCGGTGGACATTCACCCCGAAGAGGGCGTGTCCGGGGTCGAGCTGATCCTGACCAAGCTGCACGCCGGCGGCAAGTTCTCCAACAAGAACTACCAGTTCTCCGGTGGCTTGCACGGCGTTGGCATCTCGGTGGTCAACGCCCTGTCGACCCAGGTGCGCGTGCGTGTCAAACGCGACGGCAACGAGTACCAGATGACCTTCGCCGACGGCTTCAAGGCCAGCGAGCTGGAAGTTGTGGGTTCGGTCGGCAAGCGCAACACCGGCACCAGCGTGTATTTCAGCCCCGACCCCAAGTATTTCGATTCGCCGAAATTCTCCATCAGCCGTCTCAAGCACGTGCTCAAGGCCAAGGCCGTGCTGTGCCCAGGCCTGCTGGTCAGCTTCGAGGACAAGGCCAGCGGCGAAAAGGTCGAATGGCACTACGAGGATGGCCTGCGTTCCTACCTGGTCGATTCGGTCAACGAGTTCCAGCGCCTGCCCGATGAGCCGTTCTGCGGCAGCCTGGCCGGTAACAAGGAAGCGGTGGACTGGGCCTTGCTGTGGCTGCCCGAAGGCGGCGACAGCATCCAGGAAAGCTACGTCAACCTGATCCCTACCGCCCAGGGTGGTACCCACGTCAATGGCCTGCGCCAGGGCCTGCTGGATGCCATGCGCGAGTTCTGCGAATTCCGCAACCTGCTGCCGCGCGGGGTCAAGCTGGCACCGGAAGACGTTTGGGAGCGCATTACTTTCGTCCTCTCGATGAAGATGCAGGACCCGCAGTTCTCCGGGCAGACCAAAGAGCGGCTGTCTTCACGCGAGGCGGCGGCATTCGTCTCTGGCGTGGTCAAGGATGCCTTCAGCCTGTGGCTCAACGCCCACCCTGAACTGGGCATGCAACTGGCGGAGCTGGCCATCAGCAACGCCGGCCGCCGCCTCAAGGCCAGCAAGAAGGTCGAGCGCAAGCGCATCACCCAGGGCCCGGCATTGCCCGGCAAGCTGGCCGACTGCGCCGGCCAGGACCCGATGCGTGCCGAGCTGTTCCTGGTCGAAGGTGACTCGGCCGGTGGCTCGGCCAAGCAGGCCCGGGACAAGGAATTTCAGGCCATCCTGCCGCTGCGCGGCAAGATCCTCAACACCTGGGAAGTGGACGGCGGCGAAGTCCTGGCCAGCCAGGAAGTGCACAACATTGCCGTGGCCATCGGGGTCGATCCCGGTGCCACCGACCTGGCGCAACTGCGCTATGGCAAAATCTGCATCCTCGCCGACGCCGACTCCGACGGCCTGCACATTGCCACGCTGTTGTGCGCGCTGTTCGTGCAGCACTTCCGTGCACTGGTCGAGGCCGGGCACGTGTATGTGGCCATGCCGCCGCTGTACCGCATCGACCTGGGCAAGGAAATCTACTACGCCCTCGACGAAGCCGAGCGTGATGGCATTCTCGACCGCCTGGTGGCCGAGAAGAAGCGCGGTAAACCCCAAGTCACCCGCTTCAAGGGTTTGGGCGAAATGAACCCGCCACAACTGCGTGAAACCACCATGGACCCGAATACCCGGCGCCTGGTGCAACTGACCCTGGACGACGTGCAGGCGACTTGCGAACTGATGGACAAGCTGCTGGCCAAGAAGCGCGCCGGTGACCGCAAGAACTGGCTGGAAACCAAAGGTAACCTCGCCGAGGTCATGGTTTGATTCGTCTGCTTCTGGCGGCCTGGCTGGCGCTGGTTGCCCTGCCGGGCCTGGCGGGCGACTGGCCAGAGCTGAAGATGACTGCCGAGCACCCGATAGACGGTATGCGGGGTGGCAACCTGTCTGGCCTGGCATTCTGCCGGGGGGCGTTGTGGGGTGTGTCCGACCGCGACGATGACCGCATCTACCGCTTCGACCAGCAGAGCGCTACCTGGCGCGCGCAGGCGCTTGTCTTCACTGCGCCGCCGGTGCCGGAAAGCGGCCTGCCGTGGGGCCTGAAGTCACGCAACTGGGCGGCGTCGTACATTCGTGGCGGCGCGCTGGACTTCGAAGGCATCACCTGCGACAAGGCTAACAACCTGTACCTGGTCAGCGAGGCCCACGCTGCGGTGCTGCAACTGCCGCTCGAAGGTGAGCCCGACTGGCTCAAGATCGACCCGGCCATGGTCCGTCAGGCGCGGGCCAGTGGCATGCTGCTGAACTTCAATGCGCTGTTCGAAGGGCTGGCAATCAACCCGGCGGGTGACCGCCTGTGGCTGGCGGCCGAGCGCGAGCGGCGTGGCCTGGTGGCCATCGAACGGCAGCAGTCGGTATGGACCTGCGGGCGCGGTTGCGTGCTGCTGAGCGAGGCTGGGGTCGAGATGCAGCCGCCGCAAATGCCAGAGGCCCGGGCCCTGTCGCGCGACTTTTCCGACCTCGCCTGGTTCGAGGGCAAGCTGTTCACCCTTGAGCGCAACGCCTACCGGATATGCCGGCGCGACGCCAACAGCGGCGAGGTCGAGCGCTGCTGGTCGTTCGCCGCCGAGGCGCTGGAGCCGATGCGCCGCTACGATCAGCCGTTCGGCCTGGCCGAGGCGCTGGTGATCGACGGCAAAGGCGCCTGGGTCGGGTTGGACAACAACAACGCTGACCGTGCCGACGGCGAGCGGCGCCCGATCGTATGGCGCTTCGAGGCGCCTCAGGGCGGCTGGGGCGCCAAACCGTGAGCCAGGCACCGGGCAAGCGCGCAGGGCGGGTGCTGATGGTGCTTGCCTGGGCGGCTGCGCTGTTTCTGGCCACGCGCTTTTTCGGCCAGTGGGAAGACAGCCAACGTAACCCCAACCGCCAGGTGCAGTCGGAGCACGGCCAAGGTTTCATCGAGGTGCGCCTGCTGAGTAATGGCCAGGGGCATTTCGTGGTGGATGGCGCGATCAATGGCCAAGGGGTGCACTTCATGCTGGACACCGGGGCCACCGACGTCGCGATCCCCGAAGGGCTGGCCCGTGACCTGAACCTGGCGCGTGGCAGCCCGGTGCTGCTGAGTACCGCCAATGGCCGCACCGAGGGCTACCGCACGCGGCTGGCCAGCCTGCAACTGGGCGACATCCACCTGCAGAACGTACGCGCCATTGTCGTGCCGGGCCTGGATGGCCCCACCGTGCTACTGGGCATGAGTGCCCTGCAACAACTTGAATTTACCCAGCGCGGTGGCACCATGCTGCTGCGCCAGAACCTGAAATGACGAGGCCCGCATGAGCGACTCACTGGAACTCAGCCTGGACGGCGTAGAACGCCGCTCACTGGCTGACTTCACCGAACAGGCCTACCTCAACTACTCCATGTACGTGATCATGGACCGCGCCCTGCCGCATATCGGCGATGGCCTCAAGCCAGTGCAGCGGCGCATTGTCTATGCCATGAGCGAGTTGGGGCTCGATGCCGATGCCAAGCACAAGAAGTCGGCGCGTACCGT
>NZ_BCBD01000132.1:0-15064 GCF_001320345.1 Pseudomonas sp. NBRC 111127
CCAGCGCAGAGCCGGCCTTGTCAGCGGCCGCCGCGTTGGTCACCAGCAGGAAGCTGAAGCTGTCGGTGATGTCGAGCGTTTGCTGGGTATTGAAGCCCAGGCTGCGCATGACATCGGCAGTGCGAATATACAGCTCTTGGGCCTCGGCCATGGGCCGATAGGTTTCCTGGGCCGTGCGAAGCAGGTGCTCCTGCACCATCTGGTACTCGCCAGCACTGCCCGCGGCAGCCTTCATGCGGTCCGACATCTGCCCGTAGGCGTCGACCTGCTTGATGATGCCGCCAATCAGCCCCGCGCCAGCAACAGCAGCGAAGGCGCCACGCATCAGTGCACCAGCGCTCTCAGCCGCTGCACCCGCCCTGTCAAAAGCCGAATCGACGGTGGCCAGGTTGCGGTCGATCGCCTGCGTGCTGCGCGCCACCACCTGGTCAGCGCTGGCCAACTCGCGGCGTAGCTGAGCCGTTGTCGCCTCGATCTGGACCAGCATGCCCTGGACTTGTTGATCGGCCATGCAATTCTCCAAGCATAAAAAAACCGCCCGGAGGCGGCAAACTACTCTGGCTGACGGCCTCGGAAGAAGGCCTTCAGCTTGTCGGCCACGCTGCCGGGGCTACGCGGCGCCGCGGGCTGGCCAGATGGCTGAACCTGACCGCGACCTGCCCAGTCAAGACGGGCGTCAAGCGCCAGCATGATTTGGGGGATGGGAGTACGCCAGGCGGTTTCAGGCGGCCAGCCAAGCCAGCCGGTGGCTACGCCGAACAGGTAGTCAACGTAGCTGCCATTTTTCACTGCGCTGTGCTGGCCGCCTCGTCCTTTCCCTTGGCAACCACACTCGGCGGTACAGGGTTGAGCAGAACGGTGATGAACTCGGTCAACTGACCAGATACCTTGGCCACACCGGTGTGGAACACCTCACTGGCGATAACCGGATGCTGGTCGGGTTTCAGGTCGGCGCCAGCAATCACGATGTCAGCACAGGCGGCGATGCTCATCAGTCGCATCGATTCCAGCGCTCCGCGCAGACCACCGAACCGGTGTTCAATACGCAAAGCCGCATCCAGCGTCGGCTTCAGGGTGTAACTACGGGCACCAATTACCAGCGTGACGGTGCCGTGCATGGCTTCGCTCATTGGATTTCTCGCAGGGGTGGGACGGGGCCAGCCCCGTAGATCATGGGGTGGCCGGTCCGGCTGGAATTTCGATGATGTCGGTATTGATCGCCAGCGTGACGTTACGGCGCACCACGTTGTCGGCCTGGCCGGCTGCCACGGTGTTATTCATTACCTTCACGCCGTAATAGAACGTAGTCGGCAGGATCGCAGGGGTTGCGTCAGGGTCTCCGTCATTCAAGGTGACCTTGACGTTGTAGTTACCCTTGGAGCGGTCTTTATGCGCGACAGCTACAGCCTTCTGACCGGCGTCTCCGCTGTCAAAGCCCACCACCATGGTCATGTTGCCTGCATCGGCAGTGCCTTTGTACTTGCGCACACGGCCATCATCCAGAGAGGTGAAGTTCACCGGGTTGAAGGTGTCGCCGAACTCGCCGAGGTCTTCGATCTCGCCCACCCGGACATAGGTATCGGCCTCGTACTCGGTTACGGTATCAGCGCCGGTCTTACCACCAATGAAGAGGCGGCAGCCAGCGGCTGTGTTGAGGTTGTCTTCGGCCATGGGGGTTCCTCCAAAGGCACATTGGATAAAGCCGCAGCGCGGCCGGTGGTTGAATCAGTGGGTGGTGATGACGCGAACCGTGATCGAGCCCTGGTAGGTAACGCCGTCAGCATCCCGCTGGGCGTCCGACTGGATGACACGTACCGATACAGCGCGGCCAACCTCCAGCGGCAGCGGGCGCTCGTCCAGGGCGGCGATCACCTCGCCGTTGATGCGCTTCACTTCGGCCTGGCCGACAGCATCAGACCAGACGGACAGGTACAGCAGGCGCGTGTCGCGCTTGCGGCCCGAAATCGGGCTGTTGTTGACCGAAACTTCTCGATCTATGGACACATATGGCATTTCCGCATTCAAGGGCGCACCGTCGTAGATCGGGCAACTCACCTCCGCCTGAAGCCTGGCGAAGATGGCCTCTTGTAGGGCCAGGGATGGATCAGTCATTGCCTACCCCCTGGCTTGCCTTGCGGAGCGTTCGACGCACCGCCGTCTCGATATCAGCCATGACGTACTCGCGGTTCACGTCGATGGACGGGCGTAGCCAGGGATGCGCCGGCCTGGCCGGAATGTCCGGGTATTTGCCGAAGAAGTGTTCGCCATCGCTCTTGTTGGTTGCGCGGCGGTTCCGGCTCCCTGCGCGCTTGCCGCCGATGTAGCCCTTGGTTCCGTACTCGATGAAGCGCAGGTAGAAGAACTTTCGATTGTCGCGCTTTCCTCGAATGCCGATCTGCGCATCCAGCCCGCTGGGCGCGACGTAGATCTTCAGCGCGGCGGCCGCTGCTCCCGTGTCCTTGGGCATCAGCTGTTGCTGGGTGGCCAGAACCCGCTCAGCGGCCTGGCGCATCGCCGGGGCCAACTCGTTGTCCATCGTCTTGTGGATGTTGCGCAGCGTCCGCCGGAGGCGGATGTCGCCGCGCATCTTCGAGCGGCGCGCCATGGCCTACTCCTTGGCCTGATCGGCCTTCGCTGGCTTGACGACCTTGTCGGTAACGGCCTCAGCGTAGCCACGAGCAATCAGGCCTTCGCCCTGCTCCTTGGTCACCTCGAACTCTTCGCCCTTCTCGCGCTCACCAGATGCGCCCGTCAGCGGGCCGAGTGCTCGAATTTTCATGTTTCACCTCATGGGTTAGGTACCGATGAGCAGAGAAGCCTCATCAGGGAGTTTTCGTTGTCAGGCAACACGGCCTCAACCTGGTACGTGATCCCCCTACGTGTCAGGCGCGATCCTGCAACGATATCTGGGCGCGGCCTGACGATGATTTCGGTGGTTACAACAGCACTCAGCTTTTCAGCAACCGCAATGACTCGACCGCTTGGGGTGCGAACCTCACCCCACATTTCTGAGCGAGGAGCTGGTAGCCACGTCACTGTAGCGCCCCCGGATTTGTTCCTCTCCTCGTGTCGATGAGCCACCTGCAGCCGATGACGCAGCGGCCCGGCCCTCATATGCCCCACCCGATACGATGCGGTGTCAGGAGTGCCTTTGAACCTTGCGGTAGTTCGGTGGCGATGGTCCCGATCACAACGTCCTCGCGGTTGGCGTAAAGATGGCCGAGGATCAGCAAGCAGGCAGCCTTGATCTGCTTATTGCTGACCATGGGCGAGTCACCGGCATCCCCGGCGGCGACAGCCTCATCCAGCGCCTGCTGGTCGGCGTAAAAGCGGCGGTTCAGATAGTCCATCGCTTGCCCTTCCGCCGCCTCGATCAGGAGCTCCAGGTATTCGTCAGCATCGTCGGGGTCACGGAGATGATGCCGAGCGATGGACATGCTGATGACCGCCATCTGCTACTCCTCCGGCGGCTCAAGAGAAGCGAGGCCTCGCTGCACCAGGGCTTCAGCATGACGCCTGTCCACGGTGTACCCCTTACCCCCACGCCGACGCAGTTCGCCGGCGTCTTGGTAGGTACGAAGCGGGAACACTTCGACCTCAGCCGAGTTCACAGGCGCAGGTTTGAGGGGCGCAGGCACTTTACCAATGGCCACGGAGAGGTCGGATGAGCCCTCCCCGCTCGGCGCACCTGCTGTGCTCTGCTCTGCCAGCTGTTCGCCACTGGCAGTCAGCGGAGGCGCATCGTTGCCGCCAGCGTCGGATGGCAAGGCATCCTGACCTGCGCCAGGCTCTGCGGCCAACGATGCTGCCGCGCCAGCTGCAACGGACTGCCCAGCAGCATCATTGCCACCGGTAGAGGCTGCAGCGGTTACGTCACCGACCGCTTGATTGCCGTCGTCACCCGAGTTGGAAGCTGCGTCAGCAACACCGTCAGCGGGCACAGGAGGCTGAGCCTCGGGCGCCGGTGCTTGCTTTTCAGTGTGGTTCTTGCCGGTCTTCTTTCCTGCGTTCGACATACTCAGCTCCTTCAAAAGTGGCGCCCTTACGAGCGCCATTGCTGCTGTGGTCCAGCCTTATTCGCCAGTCAGCGGACCGGTGACGAACGCCTCACCCCGGTAAATGGCCAGGGCCAGGCGCTGCTCGGCACGGACGGTGACCATGTTGTTTTCGAAGTCCTTGTCGTTCTCGGTGGAAATCAGGATTTCCACGTCCATGCGGTCGAAGATCTGCGCGCCCAGACCGAAGGCGCCGACCAGGAAGTCGTTTTGCGGCATGGCTTGTGTGGAAACCACAGGGCGGCGCCACAGAGTTGGTTGCGTGTCACCTTGCGGCTGGCCAATCAGGTACCGGCCTTGAGCATCCTTCAGCAGTTCGATCAACGCCCAGTCGATTGGGTTGAGGACAATGCCGTCCGATGGGAACTCAGCCAGCTCGGCCTGCAGCAGGGCCAGGCGAATTCGGTCAATCCGCTGCTCCCCGGTGACCACAACACCGCCGGGGGCCGCGTAGAGCTGAGCAGCGGGAACGATGCCGCCAATGTTGGCTCCAGTGCCGTTGCCGAAGAGCAGTTGAGACTCTTCAGCCAACTTGAGGCCGTAGTGACCGCGAGCGTCGATGAAGCTTTTCAACGCTGGGGCATCATCGAGGATCTGACGGCTTGCCTTGAACAGGTGAGCCAAGGTCCGCACCGGGGCGTTTTCTAGTTTGAACTTGATGTCGGAGTATGGCTTGGAACCGCCTTCCGGCACCGGCGCAGCATTGTTGGTGAAGCCGTCTTCTCGAACGTACTCCACCGAATTGCTACCGGTCTGGCCTGGGGCGATCAGATCGCGAATGGTCAGGCGGCGCTCGGGAGCAGCCTGGATGCCGTAGCGACGATCGGGCGCTACCAGGTCACCGGCGGATGTGGGCGCCGAGGTGATTGCTGCCCGGGTCACGGAGATGCGACGAGAGCCTCGGAACGACGAGTCAACGCCTTCCATTTCCTTGGAGGCGGTAACGATCTCGCCAGCCGATTGCGGACGCTCAGGTGCTTGGCGGTCACGATTGGCATTGACCAGCTTCTGCTCGGCCTCGCCCAGGCGCGCTTGCAGCTCGCCCTGCTTGGTCAGCAGCTCATCGACCTTGGCGCGAGTTTCGGCGTTCATCTCACCGGAAGCCTTGATTTGCTTCTCGGTCGCCTCGGCCTGGCTTTTGATCTGATCACCAATGCCCTTGAGGCTGGCATTGAGTTCATTGACTTGGGCTTCAAAGTCCATGGTCACTTTCCTTTCAGAGAATTGAGGATGTTGGTTGCCGCGCTCAGAGAGGCGGAGAGGTCTGGCGCGACAGCGCGGGGCTTGTCGGTCGGGGCAGCGTTATGCGTGCCCCCGCCGGCAGCGCGAGGCATGCCGGACTTGAAACTGGCGAATAGCTCGCGGCGCTCGGAACGGGGCATGCCCGCCTTTGCCAGTGCCACATCCATGGCCTTGAGGGCATTGGCCTGCGCCGACTCTTCGGTTTCGCGCTCGGTGATTTCCGTTGCGGATAGCACGCTGGTGGCTAGCCCAAGCTCCACCGCACGCTTGCCACGGATATAGGTTTCGTCATCCATCAACTCGGCCATGTCTTCTGGCGACTGCCCGCTGGTTTCGGCATAGAGGTCAGCCATTGCAGCATCGAACTCCTCCATGTCATCAGCCACATCACGCAGGTAATGGCGGTTCCCCGCGAGGAAGGTCCAGCAGTTATGGATCATCAGAAACGCGCTGCTGGCTACCTGCCGATCACTGCCCGCCAGGTAGATGATCGAAGCTGCGCTTGCAGCCATGCCGAGCACCTTGGTGGTGACTTTTTGGCCGTGCTCCTTCAGGCGGTTGTAGATAGCGATGCCTTCGAACATGTCACCGCCCGGTGAGTTGATATACACCGTCACATCCTTCTCGCCGATAGAGCGAAGCGCGGCATCAATTCGCTTGAGGGTCACACCCTCGCCGTACCAGTCTTCACCGATTACGCCGTAAACGGTAATGGTGTCCGACGTGTTCTCGACAGCCGCCTGGATCGCGGGATTCCATTTATCGAGCGCGCGCGGGCTCATCTCGCTGCGCAGGCCGCGAGACTGGATCTTGTGTTTCATGGGTTACTCCCGAGAGGTGCTATCCGGCTCTTGCAGCCAGTTCATCAGGGCGGCTCGAACAGCTTGCCCATCGTTTTGCTTGCCCAGCTGGTCCAGCGGTACCAGGTTTGACTGCACGGTGAGCACATCCCCGCCAGGCTTACTTGGCAGGTTTTCCTTGCCCCTGCCTTCGTTCCGAGTCATGAACCCGTTCTGCGCCATCGTGCTGAGGTATGCCGCGCGGCCGGAGCTGTCGGCCCGCAGGAACGCCTCAATGGAGAACTCGGAATAGAAATTGATCCGGTCCACCGCCGTCATGCACCACTTGTTCACGCACTGCTCGATTGGCGCCGTAAAGGACATGATGCAGTAGGTGAGGAATGCGATCTGTTGCTGTTCCAGGCCGGTGCCCCAGTTGCTGCCCTTGTCCGTCTTCATCACCATCCAGGGCGGGACGCCGAACCAGCGACAAATCTCCTCGATGCTGTGCCCTCTCGACTCCAGCAGCTGCGCATCGGCGGGGTTGATGCCGATCATTTCCGGCTTCACGCCTTGCTCGAGGACGGGACTCTTGCCGGCATTCAATGCCCCGGAGATCGTCTTCACGTACTCACGAAACTCAACGCGCTGGGCAGGGTTCAACGTCTTGTCGACCGAAAACGCGACCGTGGGCATCATGCCGTTGCGGAAGGTGCTGTTGGCGGCGTCGTCTGCTGACATCGCCGAACCGAACACATCTGCGCCGTAACGTATGGCGGACAGCCCAACCCGCCCGTCCAGGGTAAAAGCCGGAATGTGCAGCATGTCCTGCCGCACAATCTCCCGGCGCGCGCCCTTTCGGGGCTTGAAGAAGTACCTGAGCCGTCCATCATCGTCGAACTCAAGCTCGACTCGCGACGGCATCAGAAAGTCGAGGGCAATCACGCGCCCGGCTGATCGGTGGATCTCGCAATAAGCATTGCCCCATAGCAGCATCGAGGCGACGACAGCCTGCCAGAAATGGAAGGCAGCCATATCTTCGTTGGGACTGGTGTGCACCACATCGTAGAGCGGGAAGTCTCGCGCGCTCTCGCGACTGCCATCCGGCATGCGCCGGTAGATGCTCAACGGCAAGCCAGCTACCGATGTCGAGATAATCCGAACGCATGCCCACACGGTAGACAGGCGCATGGCCTTATCGACGCTGACCGATTTACCACTACTGGACTGGGCGCCGTTGAAGGCACTCCAGAAACCTCCATCCGACAGCTTGATGGTCTTGCCCAACCATTCACTCATGCTGGCTGAAGGCTTGGCGGCAGCAGCCCCCAGTGCCTGGGATAGGGTTTTAATCACTGACAAGCCCTCTGCGGATGAAGCCGGCGATGCAGAAAAAGCTCAGCGATCCCGCCAGCAAAGCCCAGCCGGTGCCAGCCAGCATCCAGACGCCGCCGCATGCCAAGCAGAAAGCGATTACTGCGCAGGCGATGAAAATATGAAATGCGTTCATGCGATCAGTGGATCCCGAATGCCTGCCATGAAATTGTCCATTCCCCCGCGGCCTTCTGGGTTGAGGCTGAGCAGAGAAACGGCGTTGAAAGTCGCCATCAGCGGGTCGATCTTGGCGGTGCCCGAGGCCTGCTTGTTGATCAAGAAGGCGTTCGCCGACGGCACACCCTTGGCGTTGCCGCATGACCAGGCCATGAGCGGTTGCCCGCAGTGCAGCAACGTGCCCTCGGCAAGTTTCCGCTCTGTCGTCTTGATCGCGCCGGTGAGCTTCCAGCCCTGGGAAATACCAACGATCTTGTCTTCCTCGACGCCGGCATCAGCCAGGGCGTCGAGGACCGAACCGATTCCTGCCGGGTCGAGCCCAACCTTGTCCAGCAGGCCAGTCTCATTGATGCGGGCGACGATGGCCGCGAATTGCTCGACGTCCTGCCCAATCCTCTTCACGATGGTCAGGTCGCCAACTGCCTCAAGATCCCTGATCCGAGGAGCTTCGGATTTGCGGCGCTCAAGCACTGATGGGTGTGCCCAGGCGTGAGCCCAGTGGAACCACCGACGAGTGCCAGCTTCCCGTCCGAGGACGGCAAGACCAAGCAAATCGTCAAGCCCCCCTCCGTCACCACCAACATCGATGACTTCGCAGCGCTCTAGGATCTCGTCCAGGTTGAGCCAAGTGGCCGCTTGGGGCTCCCAGAACTCGGCGCCGACCCAGGCGTCCGACATGAGTGCCAGACCGATTTCTATGTTGAGATGCTTGGCCAGGAAGCCGCGCAGTTCCGCCTCACCATCGATCTCCGCCTGCATGAACAAGCGCTCAAGTGTCGGACGGTCGACCGAGAACCCCATGTTGGGGTTAACCAGGTGGAAGTTCTCCGGCTTGCGAGCTTCGCCGCTGTCGATCATCTCCTTCGAGAATTCGTAGATGATCGGCAGGAAGCGGTTGTCGTTGATGCGGCCATCACGCACGCCGCGGGCGTAATTCAGTTTCGACCGGAACACCCCGGCCGGCGGCTCGTTCGATTGAGTGGTCAGCCAGATGACAAAGCCTTCAGGCCTGGACAACAGGCCACCGGTGGCCTCCCGAATCATGTCGGCCGCTTTCGGGTTCTTGCCGAACAGCCAAGCCTCATCGATCAGTACGCCGACAGCCTTCTTGCCACCAACCACATCGCTGTCAGCAGCAACCACCTTCAGCGTGGCGCCGGTCTCCCGGTGCGTGATCAAGCGAAGGTGTGGCTGCACATGCAGCAGATCCTTCAATTCCTCGTCGTTGTTGACCATGTCCTTGGCCGGAACGAAAGCATTGTCGGCAATCTCTTTAGTCGGCGCCAAAATGATGAACTCGGCCGACATCCGCCAGTTGCGAACCAGGGCAGTCAACATGATCGCGGCCGCAATGGTCGACTTGCTGTTCTTCTTCGGGATACAGAGCATGAACTCCCGAATCAGGCGTTCACCGGTCTCGCTGTTGTAACTACCGAACACAGCCCCTGCGAATGCGAGCACCCACGGGGCGCATGCGCTCTCGATGGTTGGGCTGCCCGGGGCGTCGACAATCCGCAGCCCCTTGAAAACCTCAAGGCTATCTTCTGCCTCTTGGGGGAAGAGCGGGTCGGGAATGATGGATTCGCCGGCAGCCAGGCGCCGCCACCAGTCCGGGCAGGCCGTAGTCCAAAGCATGCATCACCCCTTGACGACTGTGAGGGGCGGCTTGCTCTGGGAGTACTTGCCCTTGCCGGCCTCTTTCGCGGCTTCCGCCTTCTGCTCTTTCTTGCCTGCCTCTGCCTTCTTCCCATGGATATACGGGACGGCCGTCTGCGCGGCGTTGCGCCGGTCGAAGACCTTGGCCCGGGGCTCGTTCATCAAAGCGAGCAGCCACACCAGTGGATCGTCAGTGGATGGCAGGCAGCTCAGGAACTCGCCGTCAGCCTCGTTGATCTCGACCGGGTCTTCACTGGCTTCATCAGCCTTCGGTTTGGCTCTGCGCTTTTTCGGCTCAGGGTTAACACTGAGCTCGGCTCGGCGAGCGAGAATTGCCGATGCGATCTTCGGATCATTGGCCCAGCGTGAACCGGCTGCCGCAGCGGTCGAAGGCTTGCTGCCCGCGGCCTCCGCCGCTTCTTTGTTGGACGCACCCCGGGCCTTAGCGTCAACAAACTGTCGCTGTTTGTCTGTTAACACCATTAACAAAAACCTTTAGGGGGGAGAAAAATATCTACGTGGGGTCGGTGGCGGTCTAGCTAGTTGAGAATCCCTAGCTTTTGACCCCCCTACCCCTTTCGCGGCACGTCACTGGCGTGCCTCTGTGCCTATCGGCTGATTTTCGACGATCCACGGATGACTCAGCCGCCCAGGCCAGCTGCCTCCTCGGCCTGCTTGACCGAGTCGTGGCAAGGCTTGCATAGGCTTTGCCAGTTGATCTGATCCCAGAAAAGGACCATGTCACCGCGGTGTGCAACGATGTGGTCTACTACCTTTGCGGCAGCAGTTCGGCCGTTCCGCTCGCAGAAGACACACAGCGGGTGCTCATTGAGGTAGTGCTCTCGCGCTTTCTGCCATCGATAGTCGTAACCACGCTGAGAGCTGGTCATGCCGCTACGCCAGCTGCCAGGCGTGACCACCTTGACCCGCGAGCTTGCGCTCTCCTTGATGCGCGATCCCAGCGTCTTGAGCCTGGCCATCAGTGCACCTCGACCTCAATGCCACGCTCTATCCATCGAAAGACGCGGCACATATCAGGCTCGCGGCCGGTTATATGGGAAACGATGAGGACGCCGGCAAGGTAGTACTTAAGCCACCAGGCCTGGCGGCAGATTATCGTTGCGGTGATGCGAGTCATGGCCATGGCTCCGATTGGGTTCGGCTCAGCGCCTCATCAGCCTTGTCGGCGGCCTGAGTTGCGGTGGTTGCAGCCTTCGATGCCTTGGTAGCGGCACTCTCGGTCTTGCTGGTCAGGTCGTCCAGGCGCTTGTCACGCTCGGCCATGGCAACGTCGTAGGCAGCACGAATCTCGGCAACCTGGCTGGCCTGAGTGCTGACCATGGCCCAATAGGCGGATTGCCAACCTAGTACTGCACCGCCGGCAACCAGCAGAGCGGCGATGATCCAGACCTCTGCACGCCGCCACCAACGGCGAGCAATGAACTCCAGTGCGCATCTGTCTATCACGATGTACCTCCAAGCTTGAGGCGCAGGCGGGCGATCTCATCGCTCTGCAATGTGACCCGCTCTGTCAGGCTCGCCACCTGACTGGTCAAAGCCTCGATCTTTCCCTCCATTCGGCCAACAGTAGCCGCGAGGTCGTTTCGCTCCTTGGCGAATTGGTCGGCGCGGGCCTCAGCTTCTTTCCGGGCCTCGCGCTCAATGTCGAGCAGTTCGTTTAAGCGCCGGACTACACCGATGTCGGCCGTGTCCATCGCCCTGTCGGTGGCATCCCTGGATAGCCACTTGCGCAGCCAGAGAAAGCCACCCAGCAACACAGTGCCCGTTCCGCCCAGCCAGGTGGCTGTGCCTGGGCCGAGGTCGGTCGGATCCATGAATGCTCCAAATAAACTAGAAAAGTCCCGGCCGGGCGGGATCAGAGAGGGCTGTAGCTAGCGAGATTGACCAACTTGAACACTGATGGCAATTTGGAGAGTTTCCTAAGGCATTTCAGCCTTAGGCGCTGATCTCAAAGGCCTATCTGATGAGTACGCAGTTAGAAACGATCCTCTCCGCTAGCAAAAAGCTCGAGTCCATGCTGACTTCGCTGGGTGCACATGGCCGCGGCCTGCACGAGAAGTGCTCTTCCTTAGAACATCTGTTGCCTTCCGACGTGATCTACTCGATCCGAATGGTTGCCAGCACGCGTAACAAAGCTGTTCACGAAGACGGGTTTGAGCTGTCTGATATTGGGTCTTTTCAGTATCAGGCGGGCTCAGCGATTGCGTATCTGGAAAAGGTAATGACGCTTGACGAGGAGCCCAAGAGAACTGGCATTACCGTGACCCCGTTAAAAAAGATCGTCCACGAAGTTCCAATTGAGGAGATGGAATGGTTCCTTGCGCAACCACCGCTATTCCCTAGTCCGAAAAAGGAGCCGGAGTAAGACAACAAAAAACCCGGCGAGGGCGCCGGGTTTCTTTAAGTTTTCGCCAAAGGCGAAATTATCACGATGGCGAAATAGTGCCAGAACGCTCCTCAAAACGTCAAGCGGCTTTCTCGCTCTGGTTTTCGCCACGATCACGGAGGCGCTGAACCACCGCGGCAACTGGCTTGAGTGCCTGTTTATCGAGCTTGTCGACGTGACTGCAAAGCGCATCCCAGATCACCTGCCAATCCCGGGCCCAGTTCTGCGGGTTCATCTTCTCGCCTGTACGATCTTCAACGAGCATGCACACGGCGCCTGGACCCATTCCCTCGCCTCCGTTCACGAGCATCTTGTGGGACTGCAGAGCAGCCATCGCCATCCAGTAAGCCCGCTGCTTCTTGCGATCAGTAAGCGATTCAAGCCCGCTGCCCAGCCAAACCAAACCATGGGCGATGCTGAGGTCGTTTCCAGTTGCAACCGGCGAGTACATGAAGTTGCCCAGGTGGCGCAGCGACTTCGGCAGCGAATCGATGGCCACCAGCACCAGGCCAGCGGCAAGCATGTGAGCGCAGCGAGCATCAGTAAGGCGGCGCCCTGAGCGAGTTTCGTGCACGCCCTCGGTGCGAATTTCGTAGACTTTGGCAACCTCTTTGCCGTCATGGTTTTCCAGCATCACCATTACCTTGATCTCACCTGGCCCGCCCTTCCTGCCGAGAGTGGCGGCCTCTGCCGCAACGGCCAGGGCCGATGGGCGATCTTCGTGTAGTGCGTCGTGCCATGCTTGGCGAGCGCTGATTACTTTCATGGTCCTTCCCCCTCAATCCCCGGTGTAGTTGGTGCCGCCAGCGCCGCGCTGGTTGCTTCCCTGATATGTCGCCTCAGGCCCGGATGCCTGAGGGTTCTTCAACTGCTCGATCTGCTGTAGCGTGGCCCGGAGCCTCATGCTGAGCTGGGTCACCAGTTCATCCAGGGCCAGGGCCTCGCCGGTTGCGGCCGCCACAAAGCCCGAGGCATGGCAGTGGTCGCATGGCAGTTCGTGAAACAGGCCCTGAGTGACCGCTCTCCCACGGCACAAAGGGCACTTGTCCAGCTCGATCACGGCCTTCTTGAAAGCCGGGCCATGGCTCTTTCTCATTGGCGGACACGCCCCTTTTTGGCTTTGAGCCAAGGCTTGGCCGCACGGCTGCGCGGCACTACAGCACTGCCAGTCACAATCGGCTTTTCGAGGTGCTCCAGGCCAAACAAACCCACAGGCCGTGGCCCATCGGTCACTTGCTCGCCCAGATCTACCCCGAACCACTCATCAATGATCACCTGCCCAATGTCGCGACCTTCCAGGCCGTAGAGGAAAGCGACGGCGCCGTGCTCCGAATTTCTCATTTCGAATCCTCGCTAATCACTAATTCGCTAAGGTCGCCCGAGCCCTCGCCACCATTGGCCTGTAGCGAATTCTGCGGGATTTCAAATAAGGCCTCTTTAAGGCCGTGGATGGCGGTGAAGCCAATCCGATCAAGCCACGCATGCCACATCTCCAGAGCCAACTTGCGCTGCACCATGGCCTGCGTGTGGATGTAGGTACTGGCGATCTTGCCCAGCGTGTGGTTCAGCAGCATCTCGCCGATGTGGCCGTCGATGCCGAGGTCTGTCCAGGTGGTGCGCGACACCTTGCGCAGGTCGTGGCTAGTCCACTCGCCCTGCCCCAGGCGGGTGAACACCATGCTGGCCTGTGTCTCGCTCAGGCAGTGGCCACGGCGATTCGGGAACAGGTAAACGCCCTCATACCCCCGGGCCTGCTGGATCGACCGGTACCGGATCAGCAGTGCTCTCATCTGCGACGTCAGGGGCAGTCGGTGCTCGGTACGTGTTTTGGTGTGAGCCGCAGGAATGAACCACTCGGCGGCAGCCAGGGTTACGTCACTCCAGCGGGCCATGCGGGTTTCGCCGATTCGGGTACCGTGGGCCAGCATCATCAGGGCCAGCATGGCGTCGTGCGGGCTCGCCTCAAATGCCTGGGACAGTTGCTGCATCAGCTCGGGCAGGTGCACACCACGCAGGCGCGCTGCCTTGGGGGTGATTCGTGCCTTGGTGAAGTCATTGAAGCGCACCCCGGCCAAGGGATTGCTGTCGATCATCTCCAGCTTCAGGGCTTGGCGGAAGGCGGTCAGCAGCATGCCGAACATCTGCCGCAGATAGGACAGCGAGAGCTTGGCCTGGGCTGGCCAAATCAGGTGCTTGTCGATCAGCTCAGCGGTGACGTACTTGACTGGGAGATCGCCCAAGCATGGGCGCAGGTGCTGCCCGATGGCGGAGCGGGCGGCGGCTTTTCGCTTTGCTGACAGCGAGCGGTCGAGCGCCATCCGGCCGGCGTACCAGTCGAGCAACTGGCCTACGGTGCCCATGCCCGAAACCACCGGTGCAGTGGCCGGGTTGCGCATCAGGCGCTGACGCAGCGCGGGCAGCTCGGAAATCACAGTGGCCACGGACAGGTCAGGCCAGCGGGCGATCGGCAACCACTTCTTGCCGCGCACCAAGTGCCAGGTGCCGCGCTCCCGGTTACTCCAGAAACGCAGGTACAGCCCAGGGTGACGTGGGTCGCGTAGGTCGCGCACCGACTTGTCCGCGGCCTGCCGGCGCACCTCGGCTTCGCTCAGTTTCACTTCCCGGGTCGCGCTCATGCGGCCACCGTGACGGGAAGGGCCAGGTAGGCTCTCAGGCACTCCATGGCGTCGAAATGTCCCCGGCATACAACAGCCAGGTAACCTTGATCGTTCAGCCGGCCAATGCAAGCTTGCTGCTCGAGGTATACCGGCGCCGGCTTCACAGTGGCCTTGAATTCGATGAACAGGCCGAAATACCCGCCTCTCGCCATGGTCAGTTGGAGGTCTGGAATGCCAGCCTTGCTGCCCTGAGCTTTGAGGCGGATCGCCTCGGACTTGTTGCGCAGGCCGCCGTTAGGGGTGTGATGCAAGTTTGCGAACACCTCGGGATATCGAAGCTCGATTTCTTTCATCAGGGCGGCCTGCTCTAACCCTTCGCGATCGATGCGCTTGGCTCTTGGTTTTCCGGGCTTGTCCGGACGGAGGGCAGGAGCGCTCATGCGGTAACCACCGCCTCAGCCAGCAAGAGCGCCTGAGTACGCATCACGCCCTCGGCGTGGTATTGACGAGCAGTGTCCCGATCCACACTCTTGCTGCGCCCATCGCAGACATCGTGGCAAGCGCTACAAGCCCAGGCGCCTTGCAGGTCGTGCGGCTTCTTGCCGACGCCGCAGGTGCCCGCCAGGCGGTAGTGTGCAAGGACGGTGGTCTCGGGGTTGCCGTTGCATACGCCAGGGATACGCACCTGGCATTCGCGGCCGCGTGCGGCCTTGGTCAGTTTTGATTGCTGCATGGGCTGTCTTCTCCATGAAGATC
>NZ_BCBD01000133.1:0-14984 GCF_001320345.1 Pseudomonas sp. NBRC 111127
GCAACGCGGTGGTAGCGGCACGACCTTGAGCGTCGGCAACCCGGGCCGCGGGATCGCCAAGGAACACCATGCGCATTTGTTTGAACGGTTCTACCGCGTAGATAAGAGCCGAGCACGAAGCGAAGGGGGGACCGGTCTTGGCCTTGCCATCGTGCAGTCGATCATGAGCCTGCATCAAGGCTCGGCGAGCGTGGAAGTGACCGAGGAAAATTTCACCTGGTTCCACCTTCACTTTCCCGAAGCCCAGCTAAAGCAGTCGGCAAAGACCGCTGCTTGAAGCGCGCCCACTTGAAAAGGCCCGTCAATCGACGGGCCTTTTGTCTATGCAATGCCTCAGTGCCTAAGCACCACAGGGTCCATAGGTGACCGCAGAATTACCGACTTTATGATCTTTTGCTCTTCTGGGTTGGCGTTTCTCCACAGGTGGGAGAAGTATTGGGCATTCACTTTTTCCTGAGCGCTCACACTGCCGGCGGCCTCAATGAACTGCATGGTCGAGTACACACAGATCAGTGCCAGGATGAAGAATGCTGTCGCCACCACCATGACATAACGTTTGGCCAGCACCGGTGCCCGCTTTAGCTCCAGGATCGAGGCATCCGCTAATTTTGTCGCGGCAGTAAGCTCCGAAATCAGCGGTTGGATGGCGGTCTCGACTCCACGAGCGGCAGCGGAATATGCCTCTGCCGCAGCGCGGATGACGACCTCTTCGGCATTGGACCAGGCTTTCTCAGCCTTTCGTACCTCCTCCTGAATCTGCCGACTGACAAGGTCAACCTCCTCCACCAGCTCGTTCGACTTTTCCAGAACAGCGTTGCAGGCCCTGGTCTGGGAGGCCAGCTCATCGAGCTGAACAGTGAGTTTTTCAGTGCTTCGGCGGAAGTCACCGATGGCAACTGACCAAGGCTCTATGTCATTCATGGCTATCTCCTAGAGCGGCCGGTGACGGCGCACGGTTTTATTTTGTTAGATATCAAAAATGTAATTTACGGAACAGTTTGAAGTCAGCCTCGACACAAGCGAGATAGACATGATCCTTCCAGATTTGCAGATTGGGCGCATCCGGCCAGCCGCCTAAATTACGGAATTGTAATTATTGACTCACCTTGTCGTTAGCTTCGCGTTCCTAAACTACAAACCAACAAAGGCCGTCAGTCAGGCAGGCCTAGTAAGAACCGAGGCACACAATGAAATTTGTCAAATCTATCGCTATTGGCAGCCTGCTGCTTGGTCTCGTGGGTACCGCTTACGCTGAAGGTGGTTACGAACGAGCGAAACAGTTCCAGGAAAACTTCCGAAATGAACAGGCTCGCTTATGGAGCGACGATTCTTCGGACCAGAACAAACAACAAGTCGCTCAAGAGCAAAAGAAAGAAAGCAAGGATGGTAAGGAACAAGCCGATAACTAAACGGCGGTTAAATAGGACTTTAAATGACGAAAGCAATCGACAAAAAAGCCAGGGTAAAACCTGGTTTTTTTTGTGTCTGGAATTTTACCTTCGTTTGTACGAGGCGTTTCCGCATTACTGTCTCCGACCAGACCTTCGGTACCTTGCTTGGCGTCTTTCCAACGGCACAGCAACAGCTGACTGGCGTTCGCTTCGGTGATCTCGACACAGCCCAGGTTGGCAGGCAGCTCAGCATTGCTGTCGAGTAAGCGCCGGGACAGGTAGAATGAGCTGTCACGAGGCCACTTTGCTGGGTACTGGATGTTTTCGGACTTCCCGCTGCTGTAGAACTCCGAGGAATTCGAGCGGCGACCAGGGTAGATCAGAGGGGCCGATTGAGCACATTCAACCAGGCCTGAACGACATCTCGCTGGTTCTGAGGCCTCTGCATCAACACCCCGGCATAGATGATGTCGACGCCGATGATTGGCAGTATCAACGCTCGCGGCGGCGCCCTGGTGATCCTTCGGCCAACCTCATTGATCCGACCGGACAGGAGCAACGCCGAGACAGGTACAGAACCAGCGGCAGCCAGTCGATCAGCCCTAGTTTTCCTGCGAGCGCTCCGGCTCCGAGCAGGGCACCACAGATCAGCGCGAAAACCAGCTCGGTGTTCATGCCAAAGATGCCGTCGTGCTCATGGCTCAGCCCTTCATGCTCTGCTTGGTCATCTGGGCGTTCAAGCGAACTTTTCATAACTCGTCCCTTCTGGGGGGCAAGACTATAAACTGCTCTATGCAGTTGAAAGACATTACTGTTGTGTAGTTGAGATTTATTTCACAGCTAACCCAGGGGCAGTCATTAAGGCATCTAGCCTAAATGACGTTCATCGAGCTCAATAAAAAATGCCAGGCACTGCCTGGCATTTATGAATTCTCTAAGTATTCTACTCACAGCAATTACTACTTGTTGTTGATGCATTGCGAGTACATGGAGTAGCGAACCGTCTTAAGCGTACCCTGAGAGTCCTCGAAGGTCATCAATCGCGGGTAAACTTGGCAGGTACGCGGGTCTTGGGACTGACGCACGAATTTCGCAACATCGATCTTCATGCCGTAATTGTAGTCCTGGATCTCCGGCATCGGTTTGCCATTTCTCTCGGCATAGTTCGCTACAGCAGTCTGATGCTCCTTGATGTATTGCAGCTGCTTGCTTTCAGAGTAAGTATAAGCCTGCGAAGCCATCGAGAACATAACAAGTGCAGCAGCAACAATTAGCTTTTTCATAGGAACCTCTCAAATTCAAATCATCTCGGGCGTAACTTTAGCAACGCAGAGGCATCACCGGCATGACGAGAAACTTACAATTTTGAAAGGTAAGTGCATCTATTTCATATAAAACAAAAAACCCACAACGCGTGTTGTGGGTTTTTGTATCTGGGGGGATCAGCTTACGGCTTCTGCCTCGTCGCCGTCTTCATCCTTGCGATGTGCCCAATGATACAGGGCCGGCAGGACCAGCAAAGTCAGCGCGGTGGAGGAAAGGATCCCACCAATTACCACTGTAGCCAGAGGCCGTTGAACCTCCGCACCGGTACCGGTGGCCAAGGCCATTGGGATGAAGCCCAGGGACGCCACCAAGGCTGTCATCAACACTGGTCGCAGTCGGGTGAGTGCGCCTTCATCGACTGCCTGCCTGAGCGTTCGTCCCTCTTCTCGCAATCCGCGAATGAAGGCAATCATCACCAGGCCGTTCAGTACCGCGACGCCGGAGAGTGCGATGAAGCCTACCCCTGCCGAGATCGAGAGCGGGATATCACGCAGCCAAAGGGCCACGACCCCGCCAGTGAGAGCGAATGGAATACCGGTGAAGACCAGCATGCCGTCCTTCAGGTTGTTGAACATCAAGAACAGCAAGGTCATTACCAGCAGTAAGGCTACCGGAACCACAATCTGCAGGCGCTTGGCTGCCGACTGCAGCTGCTCGAACTGGCCGCCCCAACTGGTCCAGTAGCCTGCTGGAATTTCCACCTTCGTTGACAAGGTAGATGCCGCCTCATCAACGAACGACCCAAGGTCACGGCCCCGGACGTTGGCGCTTACAATAACCAAGCGCTTACCGTTCTCGCGGCTGATCTGGTTCGGGCCCAACTGCAAGTCCAGCTTAGCGACCTGCGAAAGTGGAATGAAACCGATCTGATTAGCGCCCTGAGCCGCATTGGCAGGCACAGGAATCAGCAAACTAGACATACCCGCGACGTCGGTGCGTACAGCCTCAGGCAGGCGCACCACCATGTCGAATCGGCGATCACCCTCGTACAACGTTCCCGCTGTACGACCACCCACAGCAATCGCGATCGAATTCTGCACGTCCGCAATGTTCAGGCCGTAGCGTGCTGCTTTTTCCCGGTCGATGTTAATGGTCAGCACTGGCAGACCTGTGGTCTGCTCAACCTTGACCTCCGAGGAGCCTGGTACCGCTTTGAGCGCTGCGGCGATCTTATTGGCCGTGCTGTTGAGCACATCCATGTCGTCACCATAAACCTTCACCGCAACATCGCTGCGCACCCCGGAGATCAGTTCGTTGAAACGAAGCTGGATAGGCTGGGAGAGTTCATAGTTACTGCCCGGGACACTGGCTGCCGCCTTTTGAACCTCGGCAATGAGCTCCTCCCGCGACTTGTCGGGATCGGCCCATTGGTCCTTTGGTTTGAGCATGACGTAAGCATCGGAGATATTCGGTGGCATTGGGTCAGAGGCGATTTCAGCCGTACCGGTTCGGCCGAACATACGCTCAACTTCCGGTACCTGCTCGATGACTGCTTTTTCCAAACGCTCCTGCATGTCCACCGACTGGCTGAGGCTAGTACCAGGTACGCGCAAGGCTTGAAGAGCGAAGTCCCCCTCACTGAGACTTGGGATGAACTCGCTCCCCATGCGACTGGCAAGTACACCGCTGAGAACGACCAGTGCTACTGCTGCGGAGAAAGCGATATTCCGATGCCCAAGCACCCACTGCAGCACAGGCTCATAACGCAGCCGCGCAGTGCGCATAACAACGCCCTCTTCCTCCTTGACCTTGCCAGTGACGAACATGGCGATCGCTGCCGGCACGAAGGTAACGGAGAGGATCATTGCACCCAATAGCGCCATCACAACGGTGAATGCCATGGGGTGGAACATTTTGCCCTCCACGCCGGTGAGGGCGAAGATAGGCAGGTACACCACCATAATGATCAGTTGCCCGAAGATCAGTGGCCGACGCGCTTCGCGGGCAGCAGCAAAGACCTCATGGAAGCGTTCGGTTTTGGTGAGCATACGGCCATGTTTGTGCTGCGCATGTGCTAATCGACGGATCGCGTTCTCCACGATGACCACGGCCCCGTCGACGATGATGCCGAAGTCGAGTGCGCCCAAACTCATTAGGTTGGCACTGACCTTGTTATTGAACATCCCTGTGAAGGTGAACAGCATGGACAGCGGGATCACCATCGCGGTGATCAACGCTGCACGGATGTTGCCGAGGAACAGGAACAGAATGGCGATAACCAGGATCGCACCTTCAACCAAGTTCTTCTTCACCGTCGCAATGGCTTTTTCAACCAAGTTGGTACGATCGTAAACGGTGACCGCAACCACGCCCTTTGGCAGAGTACGGTTGATGTCCGCAAGCTTCGCTGCGACAGCTTGGGACACAGTGCGGCTGTTCTCACCGATCAGCATGAATACTGTACCGAGCACGACCTCGCGGCCATTCTCAGTGGCAGCACCAGTACGAAGCTCCTTACCGATGCTGACGTCGGCGACGTTGCTGATGCGAATCGGTGCACCATCCACACTGGTGATTACGATGTTGGCGATGTCTTCGATGTTGCCGACTTGGCCCGGTGCACGAATGAGCAACTGCTCACCATTACGCTCGATGTAACCGGCGCCTACGTTGGCGTTGTTGCTTTCCAACGCGGCTACCAGATCATTCAGGGTCAACTTGTAGGTAGCCAGGCGCTTCGGATCCGGCGCAACCAGGAACTGCTTGGCAAAGCCACCGATGGTATTGATCTCTGCCACGCCAGGTACGTTGCGCAGCTGAGGCTTGATGATCCAGTCCTGGATTACCCGCAGGTCGGTGGGCGTGTAGGGCGTACCGTCTTCTTTGACCGCGCCCTCTTCGGCTTCAACGGTCCACAGGAAAATTTCGCCGAGGCCGGTTGAGACCGGGCCCATGACGGCATCTACGCCCTCTGGCAGCTGTTCCTTTGCAACCTGTAGCCGCTCATTGATCAGCTGGCGGGCAAAGAAGATGTCGGTGCCGTCCTTGAAAATCACGGTCACCTGAGACAGGCCCGAGCGAGACAGCGAACGGGTCTGCTGAAGACCTGGAAGACCAGCCATGGCCGTTTCAACTGGAAACGTGATCCGTTGCTCGGTTTCCAATGGGGAATAGCCAGGCGCTGCAGTGTTGATCTGCACCTGGACGTTGGTAATGTCAGGAACGGCATCGATCGGCAGCTTTTGGTAGCTGTAGATGCCGATACCGGCAATGATCAGGACAGCGATCATTACAACGATCCGCTGTTCAATGGCAAATCTGATGATACGTTCAAACATAAGAAATCATCCTGTCAGTTCGCATCAGTGACTGTGCTCGGCAGAGGCTTTGCCGAGCTCAGACTTGAGTGTGAAGCTGCCATTGGTAGCCACTTGAGCGCCCGCTTCGATGCCGTCCGTGATTTCCACGTACCCACTGTCACGGCGGCCCAGCTTTACTGGGCGGGTGTCGAAGCCCTCGGCGGTGCGTACGAAGACCGATGGTTTGTCCTCAACGGTCTGCACGGCGTGTTCCGGGACAGCCACCGCCACGCGATCAGTCTGGGACGTGACTGCGATGTTCACGAAAAGACCAGGACGCCAGGCCCCGTTGGGATTGGTCAACGTAACGCGGACGGTCGCTGCTCGGTTTTGCTCGCCCAACAGGCTGCCGACATAACCCACCTTGCCCTCGACCTCCACGTTCATGTCAGGTGAGGAAACCTTCACGGCGCGGCCGGTAGTGACCTTGGCCAAATCGGTAGGCGGTACAGCGAAAGTGGCCCAAACTTGGTTAAGGTCGGACAGAATAAAGGCGTTAGTCGCCTCGCTGACGACTTCCCCGACGGTCAAGTGTTTCTCCACCACTACGGCGTCAAAGGGAGCCCTGAGTTCGTAACGGTTACCGCCTACCGAATTGACCGAGGCACCGATCGCGCTGACTTTTTGCTTGGCGTTGGCCAGAGAGATTTCGGCTTCCTGCAGCGCCTGGCGAGCCTGGAGGTAGTCCTGCTCCGCAGAAATCTTGTCCTGCCAGAGCTGCTTCTCTCGGCTAAAAGTCACGCGCGCAAGTTCGACACGACGCTGAGCGGCTTGTTGCTCGCTGCGCAGGTCAGAGATCTGCTGGCTGGCAATCACCGCAAGGACTTGACCCTTCTTGACGGACTCACCCAAATTCGCCTGGACTGTTTCGACAACGCCTGGAACGCGAGGAACAACGTGCGCAGTGCGGTCCTCGTCAAAACGAATCTCACCCGGGAAGCTCACGACGGTTCCCAAATCACGAGGCGCTGCCGATTCCAGAGTCACGCCAGCTGCTTTGATCTGTTCAGCACTAAGGGTTAGCTTACCTTCTTCCTCACCGCCCTCTTCACTGTGGCCCTCCTCGCCATGACCTTCTTCACCGTGCCCATCTTCACTATGCTCCGCTTCACTGTTCTCTTTGTTAGCTGATCCGGCCTTCTTGTCATGGCCATGACCATCGTCAGCACCATGTTCTGCGTTAGTCGCCGCTTGTTGATCGGAACTGCTGTTCCAGGCGAGGCTGCCAAATCCAAGGATTGCCACAGCGGCTACCGCGAGGGCGATCTTGCGTTTGTTTTCCATTGCTACTCCTGCTGATCGTAGGCACCGGCAGGTTTAAACGCCGAGTGCCGAGAAAAATGTATGCCCCGTTCAGCGTGCGCCGGCGGTCGAGCCTACTTCGCCATAAACCCTTTCTACTTGCGCACGCGCATTGGTCGCCGCTGCCAGCGAGTCGAGATACTGGCCACGAGCAAGGATCAAGGTGCGCTGGGCGTCCAGTACTTCGATAAAGCCGAATTTCCCCATCTCGAATCCGCGGGTTGCGGTATCCACGGCCTGCTGGGCTGAGGGCAGAATGGTCTTGTCGTAGGAGTCAACTTCTTGCATGGCGGTGGACCACTGGTTCAGCGCGGTTTGGGTTTGGGCGCGCAATCTCAACTCGACAGCGTTACGCAGGTCGCGGGCCTGATCGGCACGTCGAGAAGCGGAAAGAATGTTGCCTTGGTTACGATCAAACAGCGGCAAAGGCATGGACAGACCAACGACATTGACTCGCTCGCGCACCGAGCGGTCGTACTGGCTACCCACGCTTACCGTGAGGTTTGGAATACGCTGAGCTTTTTCTGCGCCAAGCGAGGCATCGCTCTTATCAATCTCCACCACTGCCTGCCGCATTTCCGGAGTCTGATCGAGCTTTGCCAGCAACTCTTCAGTGCGCGGCGGCAAGCCAGGAGACAAGGTTGGTGATTCAAGGCGATCGAATATGGTCACAGAACTCCCCGTGACTTGGGCGAGTTGCTGGTAAGCATTCGCTTTTTCCGTTTCGGCGCGACGGACCTGCAACCGGGCTTCAGCCAGTTGAACCTGGGCGCGGGTAGCCTCCACAGGTGAAGATTTACCTGCGCGAACTCGACCATCGACAATGCGAAGGCCGCGCTCAGTAAGTTCAAGGGATTGTTTAGCGAGGTCGAGTCCGGTTTGGGCTCGTAATGCAGCGTAAAACGCCTGCACGACGTCTGCACGCAGACCATTCACGCGTCGGTCCAGTTCCAGTTGTGCAACACTCTGGCCGTATGTGGCGACATCTACGCGGGCTCCCCGCTTACCACCGAGCTCCAAGGTCTGACTTAGCGTAACGGTCGTTGTGCTGGTGTTACGCCGTGTGTCCTCCATCTCATACGAGATTTCGGGGTTTGGAATCAGCCCGGCTTGCTTGCGCGCACCGTCCGCGATGCCGATTTCCTGACGTGCCGCCGCGAGGTCTGGGTTGGCATCCATTGCCGTCGACAGCGCTTGGGGCAAGCTGATGCTTTGGGCAAATGCGGTGGGTGCCAGCAACCCGGAAATCACCGCACAGAGAGCGGCAATTTTCCACGGTGAGACGTAGGTCTTGGATAAGACATTGCGGTTATACCGGAGCACTTTCTTGGTCCTCGTGCACAAACTTCGTTAGCTTGGCCAGAACGCCGAAATAGCTGCCAAGCCCCACTGGATTAGGTGATGGCACTCTAAAGAGCGGTAGCTATCAGAGGGGTGGCTAGAAAATTACAATTTCGTAAGAAAAGCTTGTAATGCCCGAAAACGCTGATGACACAGTCGAACCACCGAATTTCATTGCGAACGCGAGAGATGGCTAGCATGCGGCGTCAATGACCAAAATAACGACCAGATGACGAAATTGTAATTTTCCTATCACCATCCCGTTATCTTCCGCCTGCAAATATGAGCTCGGCGCTACGCGAGGCGCGCCGCCGGCTCAGAACTTATAACGACACCCGCGCCGGAAACATAATAAAAACTGCCGTAAATCAAAGGAGCATCGGATGAAAATCAAAGTACCACTGTATTTGGCGGCAGTTTCGGCGCTGTCTGGAAGCTATGCAGTTACTGCTCAAGCTGAAGATAAGCCCGAAGGTTTCATCGAAGGTAGCAGCCTTACAGTGCTCAACCGCAACTTCTATTTCAATCGTGATAACCGCGACAGCTCAGCTCCCACTTACAACAGCGGCAAGGGCAACACCAATGGCTACTCCGAGGCCTGGGCGCACGGGATCATCACCAAATTCAACTCTGGTTTTACCCAAGGGACGGTCGGCGTTGGTGTTGATGCCTTTGCCATGATAGGGCTTAAGCTCGATACTGGTGACGGGCGCAACGGCGGTCGTAGTTCATTCGACGTCATGCCTGTTGATAACAAAGGCGAAGCTCGCGACGAATACACCAAGGTTGGCGGGGCGGCTAAAGTTCGCTTGTTTGATACGGTCGTGAAAGTGGGTGATGTTTTCCCGTCGACGCCAGTTGTTGCATCAGGCGACTCGCGCCTGTTGCCTGAAAGCTTCCGCGGTGTGACCGTTGAGAACACCAGCATCCAGGGCCTCACCCTGCAGGGTGGCCGACTGCATGCGATGAGCCAGCCGGTCTCCAGCAATCTGAATGATAACTTCGCAACTTTCTACGGTGGCCCGGTTAACTCGCCTTGGGTAGGCTACGGTGGCGGTGATTACGCGATCAACGATAACTGGACCGTGAGCGTATACGCCAGTCAGTTGAAAGAAGTCTGGAACCAGTACTACGCTGGCACCAGCTTCGCCTATCCACTGAATGACGACCTTGCGCTGATTGGCGGCTTCAACTATTACAAAGCCGTGGATGAAGGGAAGCAGCGCCTAGGCGAGTTTGACAACGATATCTGGAGTGCCAAGGTCGGGGTCCGTTACGGCGCTCACACCCTGGCCCTGTCGCACCAACGCAACAACGGCGACGATGATTTCGACTACCTGCGTCAGTCAGACTCGATTTTCGTCGACAACTCTATCCAGTACAGCGACTTCAACTCGCCGAAAGAGCGTTCCTGGATGCTGCGCTACGACCTGAACTTCACCAGCTACGGCATTCCTGGTCTGACGTTCATGACCCGCTACGCTAGAGGCTCGGGCGCAGACTACTCGAACGCCAACCAGTTCTACATGCGCACCGACGCCAACGGTGATCCGCTCACCAATCAGAAACGTTGGGAGCGTGACGTAGAGGTTAAATATGTCGTGCAAACTGGTCCAGCAAAAGACCTGTCCTTCCGGTTGCGCCAGGCCACCACGCGTGCCACTGCATTCGAATCGGATCTGGATGAAACTCGTGTGATCATTGAGTACCCGCTTTCGATCCTGTGATTCTCTAAGGGGATCAGTTTATTCGTAAACTGGTCTCTTCAGAAAAATGTGCATTACGAATTCACCTTGAGTGGCTTAAGTGCTCCTTTGGTAAAAGGTGGATATTTGGCGCCCTTTGGGCGCCTTTTTTTTACCTAAAATTCAATCAACCGTTCGAGTGTACGCATTGCATGCCGGTGAAACTCATGGCTGCACCAATGACCAGTTTCCTCGACATGAGTAACTTCGCCGTCATCTGAACGGAACAAACTCAACACAAAGAAGAAAACAACCACATACTTCATAAGGTCAAATTACCTATTGGAGAGAGGGCCCGCACCTGTCGAACCCAAACCGCGAAAAGATATACCTCCAGACTATCAATCATATTACCTGGAAATTACAAATCCGTCATTTAGGCCCCACCCAGCTCATTTTGATTTACCATTCCTTTCAATAATGCCGGCGCGCGTGCGCGGTTAATTGCTCAGTGATATCGAGACAAAATCCCATGCGAATTCTGGTAATTGAGGACGAAGTAAAAACTGCGGAATATGTGCGTCAAGGCCTTACAGAATGCGGTTATGTCGTCGATTGCGTGCATACCGGGTCAGATGGGCTATTCCTAGCCAAGCAACACGAATACGAGTTGATTATTCTTGATATCAATCTGCCAGAAATGGATGGGTGGCAGGTACTTGAGCTTTTGAGGCGTAAAAATTGCCCCTCCCGCATCATGATGCTCACGGCGAGAAGTCGTTTGGCAGATAAGGTCCGGGGTTTGGAGAACGGTGCAGATGACTACCTGATCAAACCATTTGAGTTCCCAGAACTGCTAGCCCGGGTTCGCGCCTTAATGCGCAGGTCTGAACACCCTGCATCTGTGGAGATCATTCGTGTCGCTGACCTGGAGCTAGACCAGAGCCGTCACAGGGCCTTCAGGGACGGCCAGCGTATTGATCTGACGACGAAAGAGTTTGCACTTCTGCACTACCTAATGCGCAATACCGGCGTGGTGCTCAGCCGCACACAGATCATCTCACAGGTCTGGGATATGAACTTCGACTGCGATACAAACGTTGTAGAAGTGTCGATTCGAAGACTTAGAGCCAAGATCGATGACCCTTTCGAGACGAAGCTGATCCATACGCTTCGCGGTGTGGGCTATGTGCTTGAGAAGCGTTGATCGCCCGCTACTTAGTCATGAAAACAGAGCCAGGGATCATGCATGTAAGTCGAGCCATACTGTTTTTGACCCTTAGCGCGCGTTTCCTCACTAAACGTATGAGGTGTGCTGGACATAAGGTATAGCATAGATTATCAACAGGTAACGGAAGGCCAAGCGTATGCCAGAGCTGACGCACGCTCAGCGGACATTGTTTTTAACAGCGCCATGGCTTACCTCTGATACTGTGCGCCGGCGATGAGGTTAACCTCCCGACTACAGCACCAAGCAGGCTCAGTCGCCGCTCAACGATGATGGCGCCCGCCGGCTTTTCTGGTTCGTTGCAGGGCTACTCACGGTCATTGCCTTCGTCATGGCCACCCTCTCTGTGCATCTTCTCACCTCGCTCAAGGAACTTGGCCTTCCAACGGTCACGGTGTTGGCGGTGGGGATGGTCCTTGGGCCGGCCCAGGTGGTGGCAAGAGTATTGGAGTTCTCGCTTGCTCGGCATCTTCACCCAACCTGGTCGGCCGTGCCGGCGTGTTGGTGA
The DNA here is from genome assembly GCF_001320345.1 of Pseudomonas sp. NBRC 111127. Lineage (NCBI taxonomy): Bacteria > Pseudomonadati > Pseudomonadota > Gammaproteobacteria > Pseudomonadales > Pseudomonadaceae > Pseudomonas > Pseudomonas sp. NBRC 111127. Next base: position 12,081 of record NZ_BCBD01000133.1, read on the forward strand.
GCTTCATCGGCATCTGCTTATTCATTCCTGGCGTGCCTTGGCTGGCATTCCCTGCAGCAGCGCTGTAGGGCGCCGGCATCGGGATTCTCACTATTGCCAGAGTCATCTTGCCTCTGGTGCTGTTTGGCAAGGGTATCGCGCACGCATGGGAGCATTAGCTCGCCCAATGGTCTTGGCGCAGGCCACGGGGCCGTTTGCTACGGCCTTTGTGCTGAGTACTCAAGGCGCACCTGTGCTCTTGCTCATGGCGGCGATGGTCGCTGTCGCGCTAGATAGCAGTTTCAAACTGCCCCTCAACCCAGTGCAACGTAGGTGAAGCTGGTGATTCTGCCCTCAAATCGGGGTACCCGCTAGATTTCCCCCCTAGCTTTGCCTTTGACTCTGCCTGGGGGTATACCGCCAGGGGATAATCGGCCTGCTTTGTCTTTGCGGATTGCCCTGCCAATTGACGGGGCCTACATAAGCCGTTTCCAATGCCCTCGACGTAGAACCATTCGCTCCGGCCGAAGCTGGCTGGTGGGCGTGAGCCAAGAGGCGTATCCTACAAATGCTTGCTCCGAGACTTGTTGGCCTACAGCCTCCCCTGGGAGACATCTGATAGCCCGCCGCCGAGGCGGGCTTTTTTGTCATCAGATCCGTAAGGCAGCGCCTTGGTGAATGGCTGCCCAAGCTAGGCTCCGCCAGAGCGCATGCTCAACATCAGCGGTCTACCCGTCTCCCTAGCCAGACGGTTAACGACGTATCCATATCCTTTGTCAGGCGCATGGAAAGCTGACTGGGCGAAAACGCTTACGCAGCCATTGCTTCGCAGGATGCAGCGCAGGCCAAACAGGTCTGTGCGCAATGCTGACAGTGGTCTGCCTTATGCTTACCGCACGCCTCCCCGCAGGCGCGGCAAATCCTTGCGCACAACGCACAAAATTCCTTGGCGAGCATGCTTTCTCGTGTCATCAAGGTAGCCGCCAGCTTGCACATATCTGCGCAATCCCTGTCCAGCTTGATGCAGTCAGCCATCATTTTTACGTCCTGCTCTCGCAGGCAGGCTGACGCGCAGACTTCACAGGCCAGCGCGCAGCGCATGCATTCCGAGATGCATTCATCAAAGCTACTGTTCATGATCATATCTCCGGTATCGGGTCGATGAGATGCCAGTGCACCGTCTCATGACGGTATGTAGCGTTCGACCTGACGGGGGCCTGAAGATTGATTACATTTCTGTAAGCTTGTCCGAATCATCTCGGTATGAAGGCGTGCCCGATCATTCAAGGCTTTTCAATCACTGCTTCTGGATGCTCACGATTTTCGCGACACTTCCCTCCATACGGAACCCAAATTTCACCTTGTCTCCTACGTTCAAGCCCTTCAGCTGTGCAGGCTCAGCTTGGAAGCCCATGGTCATCGCCGGCCATTTGAGCTCTGCTACCGGGCCGTGCGCCAAGGTGATTTTCCCGCTTTGAGGATCCAGCGCCTTAATTGTCCCTTCCGCATGCGCAGTGGGCGCCGCCTGGCTGCCTTGGCCACCCTCGGCGGAGGCTGGCATTTTCTTCATGTCCATACCATCCATGTCCTGGGCATGCACACTGGCGGCGAAAGCTGTGACCAGGCCTGCGATGACAATTAGCTTTTTCATTGGATTTCTCCTGAGAGGTTGGGGGTAGTTACAGCAAGTTCGCGGCGACGGATCAGCCAGTACGCCGCAGGGATTACAAAAAGTGAAAGCAAGGGGGCGGTGAGCATGCCGCCCACCATGGGCACCGCGATGCGGCTCATGACCTCGCTGCCGGTACCGCTGCTCCAGAGGATGGGCAGCAGGCCTGCAACGATGACTGCCACAGTCATTGCCTTGGGCCTGATGCGTTGCACCGCGCCCTCACGGATCGCGTCGAGCAGCGCTGCTCGTGTAGTTTCGCCGTTGGCCTGACGCTCAGCCCAAGCGTTATTCAGGTAGATGAGCATGATCACTCCGAACTCCGCCGCTACGCCGGCCAGGGCAATGAAGCCAACGCCTGTGGCCACTGAAAGGTTGTAGCCCAGCAGGTAGAGCAGCCAGACGCCCCCGGTCAGGGCAAAAGGTAAAGTGCCCATGATGAGCAGTGCTTCACCGAGGCGGCCGAAGGTCAGGTAGAGCAGCACGAAGATGATGGCCAGCGTCGCTGGCACCACCCAGGCCAGACGGGCGTTCGCCCGCTCCAGGTATTCGAACTGGCCGGAGTAGCTCAAGCTCATGCCTGAATCGAGCTTTACCTCGCTGTCGATCGCCTGACGTAAGTCTGCAACAACAGACGAAAGGTCCCGGCCGCGCACGTCGATGTACACCCAGCCCGAGGGGCGAGCATTCTCGCTCTTCAGCATGGGCGGGCCATCAGCAATACGTATGCGGGCCACGCTGCCGAGCGTCAGCTGGCCGCCCTGCGAGGTGTAGATCGGCAGCTGACGCAACGCCTCCACCGAATCACGCCATTCGCGTGGATAGCGCACGCTAATGGGATAGCGGGCCAAGCCTTCAACTGTTTCCCCGATGGTTTCGCCACCAATGGCGCCGGCCACGATGGCCTGTACGTCGGTGATGTTCAGACCGTAACGGGCAGCGGCATGGCGGTCGATATCCAGATCAATGTAGCGGCCACCAGTCAAACGCTCTGCCAGCGCCGAAGTCACTCCAGGCACCTTTTTCGCGGCCCGCTCCACAGCGAGAGTGGCCCGGTCTATCTGGCCTAGGTCGCTGCCGGCCACCTTGACGCCGATTGGGCTCTTGATGCCGGTGGCCAGCATATCGATGCGGTTGCGGATGGGCGGGATCCAGATGTTGGTCAGCCCAGGCACACGCACAGTGCGATCAAGCTCCTCGATAAGCTTGTCCGTGGTCATTCCTGGACGCCACTCACTCTTGGGCTTGAGCCGAAC
>NZ_BCBD01000134.1:0-14872 GCF_001320345.1 Pseudomonas sp. NBRC 111127
GATCAGGGTGGACTTGCCCGAACCCGAAGGGCCGCACACCACCACCACTTCACCTTTCTTGACCTCGGTGCTGCAGTCGGTCAGTACCTGGAAGTCCCCGTACCACTTGTTGACGTTCTTGATGGAAATCATACGGTGATCCTTTTTTGCAGGCGCTTGACCAGCCACGAAGCGGAGAAGCTGATGAGGAAGTACACGACCCCGGCGAAGATCAGGAACTCATGGGAGCGCCCGATGATGTCGCCGTTGGAGCGTGCCGAGTTGAGGAAGTCCACCAGGCCCACGGTGTAGACCAGCGAGGTATCCTGGAACAGGATGATGCTCTGTTGCAGCAACAGCGGGGTCATCTTGCGAAACGCCTGCGGCAGGATGATCAGGCGCATGGTCTGGCTGTAGGTCATGCCCAGGGCCTGGGCGGCGCCCATCTGGCCCTTGGAGATCGACTGCACGCCGGCGCGGACGATTTCACAGAAGTAGGCGGCTTCGAACATCATGAACGCCACCACGCACGAGGTGAAGGCACCCACCGGGGTGTCCTCGCCGGTGATCCAGCGCAGTACGAACGGTACCGCCAGGTAGAACCAGGTGATCACCAGCAGCAGCGGGATCGAGCGGAAATAGTTGACGTAGGCCCCGGCCAGCCGCGACAGCAGCTTGCTCGATGACAGCCGCATGAGCGCCAGGATGGTGCCCAGCACGATACCGCCCACCACGCCCATGACCATCAGTTGCAAGGTCATGAGCATGCCTTCCCACAGGGCGGGCAGGGCCGGGATGATTTCGCTGAAATCCATGTCCATTTACTTGCCCCCCACGGAAATCAGGCCAGGCACGGCGACTTTCTTCTCGACCATGCGCATCAGCAGCATCAGCCCCATGTTCAGGGTGAAGTAGATCAGCGTGGCCAGGGTGAACGCCTCGAACAGGTTGGCGGAAAATTCGGCGGTCTGTTTGGTTTGCGCCAGCAGCTCCATCAGGCCGATCAGCGATGCCACCGAAGAGTTCTTGAACACGTTGAGAAATTCGGAGGTGAGGGGCGGAATGATGATCCGGTAGGCCTGGGGCAGCAGCACGTTGGTGTAGATCTGCGGCAGGCTGAAACCCATGGCGCGGGCCGCGGATTCCTGGCCGCGCGGCAGCGCCTGGATGCCGGTGCGCACTTGCTCGCAGACACGGGCGGCAGTGAACAGGCCCAGGCAGATGACCACACTGATCAGCGCCGAGGTGGTCGGGTTGAGGTCTTGCTTGAACCATTCCTGCAGGCCTTCGGGCAGCAGGTCTGGCACCAGGAAGTACCAGATGAACAGCTGCACCAGCAGCGGCACATTGCGGAACAGCTCCACGTAGATGGTGGCGATGCCCGATACCAGGCGGTTCGGCACGGTGCGCATGACGCCGAGCACCGAGCCCAGCAGCAAGGCGATGATCCAGGCGGAGATGGCGATGGCGATGGTCCAGCCCAGGCCGGTGATGTACCAGTCGAGATAAGTCTCGCTGCCCACGCCGGTGGACTTGAAGAACACGCTCCAGTCCCAGTTGTAATTCATCGGGATTTCCCCTCAGACGGTTGTTTCACGGGCACCTTGGTACATCCGGGGGCGCTGGGCGCCCTCGGATGAAAGGTTAGACACTAATGAGTGGCCTGCAGGGTTTGATTCGTGCTGTCGAGCACCAGGCCGTTATCTGAGGATCAGGACTGCTTCTCGTCCGCGGCCTTGTCGGTAGGCTCGGCGATCAGTTTCTTCAGCTCATCGCTCATCGGGAACTGCAGGTTCAGGCCTTTTGGCGGGATCGGTTGCTGGAACCACTTGTCGTAGCTCTTGTTGACTTCGCCCGACTTGAAATAGGCAACGATGGCATCGTCGACCGCTTTCTTGAACGCCTCGTCACCCTTGCGCACCATGCAGCCGTAGATTTCATAGGACTGCGGGGTACCGGTGATGACCCAGTCTGCCGGCTTGCGCGCCTTGGCCATTTCACCGGCGAGCAGGGCGTCGTCCATCATGAAGGCTACGGCGCGGCCGCTTTCTAGCATGTTGAAGGCTTCACCGTGGTCCTTGGCGGAAATCACGTTCATCTTCATCTGCTTGTCGGCGTTCATCGCCTTGAGAATGCGCTCGGAGGTGGTGCCGGCGGTGGTCACCACGTTCTTGCCAGCCAGGTCCGGGAAGTCCTTGTATGCAGGTTGACCGTCCTTGACCTTGGTCAGCAGGCGGGTACCGACTTCGAAGATGCCGACCGAGAAGCCGACTTGCTGCTGGCGCTCGACGTTGTTGGTGGTGGAGCCGCATTCCAGGTCGACGGTGCCGTTTTGCACCAGCGGGATACGGGTCTGCGAGGTGACCAGGTTGTAGCGGACCTTGATGTCCGTACCCAGTTGTTTTTTCAGGGCATCGACGACAGCCAGCTGAATGTCATGCGAGTAGCCCACGGGCTCGGGTTTGCCGGCCAGGTAGGAAAATGGAATGGAAGAGTCGCGGTGGCCCAGGGTGATGGTGCCCGAGTCCTTGATCTTCTTGAGGGTGCCGGTCAGTTCTTCGGCCATGGCTGGCGAAGCAATGATCGCAGCGGCAATGGTGGCGCCCAACAGATGACGAACGATACGCATCAAATTTTCCTCGACGTGTTTGTTTTTTTTATGGAGCCGTTGGCGGACTCTTTCGTTCAACGAATACAGCGAAGCGCTGTGCATTCGATTGAAGAGTGTAGAGCATGAGTCGTGCCAAACGGGTTTGACGAGCAAAAAACCTGATCGTCCGGGCGCTCGGGGCCCTGGCGGAGTGCGTCTACCTCGGGCTTTCGTTCGGTTTTCCGAACTATCCTGGTTGCTACGGTCGGAAAACCGATTGTTTGCCCGGGCGGGCTCGCTGCAGGAACCCAGGTTGGGGCTATGGGTGTACCTCAGCCTCTGGCTGGAGGGCTGGTTGACTCGGCGCCCTTGTCGCTGGAGCTGAACCGATGACCGAGCCGTTGTTTCCCGCTGAATCGATCGATACCCTGATTGCCCGGCGCCTGCCTGCATGGCTGGTGGCCCATGGCAATGTCGACTGGCTGCTTGCCTTGCGCCGCGCGCTGCACGCCCAGGAAGAAGCGACCCATTCGTTGCACCGAATCCTGCAAGCCATTCCGGCACTGGATGAGTTCGCAGCTACCCGTTTGAACCAGGTATTGAACCGTGCCGACCTGACGATCAGGGACTTGCGCCGCAGCCATGTGGGTATCGAGCGCACCGTTACATTACCGCCGATGGCGCCGGGGTGGCCCATTCGCCGGCACATGCAACGATCTTCCACGCCGTTGCTGGCGGCGGTACTGCACAATTTCCATATCGTCGACACGCGCCCTTCGCCCAGCCGCCGGGGCTGGCTACTCGACGCAAAGGGCGAGCACGTGCCGGTGGGTTACGAGGTATTCGCCGGGCGCTGCCGCGAGGCCGATGTGGGCGGGCGCTACCAGGCCATCCTGCGCCAGTGCCTGGCGCCGGACGATGCCCCGGGTGCTGCACCTGGCTCGGCCAAGGCCGCTGTACACCGGTGTTTCGAGGAAAACGCCCGCGCCGACCTGGAAGTGGCAGTGCGCTGCGCATTGCTCAAAGGTGACTTGGACGAGAACAGCTACCGCTTGCTGTTGCCCTGTTTTACCGCGTTACCCACGGTGCCGGCGGCGCCGGGTGAGGTCGCACCACGCCAGTTGTACCTGCTGGGCAAATGTGCGCGCGGCGTGGTGACACTGGAGCTGCGGCCGGCGGTGGGTGCGGACTTGCAGGGTGTATGCGTCTGGGTACCGAATGACCCGCAGTCGCCGGTTCGCGTCTATCGGTCCTGGGAAGAGGTGTTCCGGGCATTGGCCCGGCGCCTGACGACGGCACCCTACCGCCGGTTCTTCAGCCGCTTCATCAGCGAGCGCGACCGGGTTGGCTTTCAGCAACTGCTCGAGGAGCGGATAGAGGCAAGTGCGGCGCACCAGGTGCCTGAGCTCGATGGCAGGCACCTGGCCATCGACACATCGCTGTTCAGCCATCTGCGTGGGTTGCAGATAGACAAACTGCTCGATGATGCCCACGTGCTGGCCGTACCTACCGCAGACCTCGATGAACAGGAGCGCGATGCTCGGCTGCACGCCTATCGGGAACTGGGCCTGAACCTCTTGAACCTGGCAGGCATGTTCGTTCCGGTGCTGGGCGAGGGCTTGTTGGCCTACACGGCGGTGGAGTTGGCCGGGGAAGTGTACGAAGGCTACCAGGACTGGCGTATCGGCGACCGGCAGGGCGCCATGGATCATGTGTTCGGTGTTGCGCAAACCGTGGTGGCGGGCGCGCTGATTGCCACCGGTGCCTCCGCGGTGCGGCACTATCTGCAGCGCGTGCCGTTCGTGGACGCGCTGCAGCCGATGCGTGACCAGGCTGGAAAGGCTGGTTTGGTTGCAGCGCACCTGCCGGGGTATTCGATTGACTGGAGCCCTGGAGATGACCTGCATGAGTGGGTATGGCACCTGGACGGGGCCATGTACCGGGTGAGCGAGGATCCGGTGCATGGCAGCACGCGAATTCGCCACGCATCGCGTGGCGAAGCCTGGCAGCCCAGGCTCGAAAGTAATGGTGGCGATGGTTGGCGCCATGAGCTGGAGCGGCCAGGGGACTGGCAAACGAGACACCTGAGCAAGTGATTGGCTCCCTGGCGCAGCGGCCGTTCTGGGAGGTCCATGCCCGCGAGCGCCACCCGGCGCGCTTCGAGCATGTACTGCAACCGCTCAATGATCGGATGGAAAGCCTCGAAGAGCAGGTAAGCCAGGGGCAGATCGACGACTGGACCTTCGCCCTGCGTTGCAAGGCCCTCAAGTACGAATACGAGCAGGCCGAGCGACGCTTGTTGCTAACCCTGGCGCAGGAGCTGCACAGCAGGCTTTGAGCCTGCGCAGCAGCGCCGCATCACGCGGCGTTGCCCTGGGCAAGCCCGGCTCGGGTTTGTTGCAGGTAGTTTTCCAGGGCCAGGCGTTCTGCTGCATGGGTGAACAGGCCCAATTTGGTGCGGCGCCACAGGATGTCGTCGGCGGTCGTCGCCCACTCAGCCTCGCAAAGGTAGTCGACTTCGCGAGCGAATAGTCCACCGCCAATGGCCTGGCCGAGGTCATCCGGGCCATTCACGCCATCGAGCAGTTGCCAGACACGGTTGCCATAGGTATTCGCCCAGCGTTTGGCGATATCCACCGGCAGCCAGCCATGGCGGGCCAACAGTTGCTCCAGCAGCGCTTGTGCGGTGGTCATGTGTTCGCCACCCGGCAGGGGCGCGGTGGCCGTCCAGCTGCCGCGCATCTGGCTGAAGAAGGGCTTGAGCTCGGCCATCGCCGATTCGGCCAGCTTGCGGTAGGTAGTCAGTTTGCCGCCGAATACTGACAGCAGCGGGGCCTGACCGACCTCTGCCGACAGCGCCAGCGTGTAGTCGCGGGTGACGGCCGACGGGTTGTCCGACTCGTCGTTGCACAGCGGACGTACCCCGGAATAGGTGTTAAGGATGTCGGCCTGGCTCAGCTGATGGTTGAAATGGGCGTTGACCACGTTGAGCAGGTACTGGGTTTCCTGGTCGGTAATGGCGACTTTCGCCGGGTCGCCGCTGTACTCCCGGTCGGTGGTGCCGATCAGGGTAAAGCGCTCCAGGTAAGGTATGCAGAAGACAATGCGCTGGTCTTCGTTCTGCAGGATATAGGCGTGTTCGCCTTCATACAGGCGCGGCACGATCAGGTGGCTGCCCTGGATCAGGCGAATGCCATAGGGCGCATCGAGCTTGAGGTCGTCCTTGATGAAACTGGCCACCCAAGGGCCGGCAGCATTGACCAGGGCGCGTGCCCGAATGCGCTGTTGCTTGCCGTCGGCATGCAGCAGGTCTACCTGCCACAGGCCATCTACACGCTCGGCGCGCAGGCAGCGGGTGCGGGTCAGAATGTGAGCGCCGTGTTCACGGGCAGCCATGGCATTGAGCACCACCAGGCGGGCATCGTCGACTGCACAGTCGGCGTACTCGAAACCGCGGGTGATCTGCGGTTTGAGCGGGTAGCCCGGGCCAAAGCGCAGGCTGCGCGAGGCGCCCAGGCGCTTGCGCTTGCCCAGGTGGTCATACAGGAACAGGCCTGCGCGGATCATCCAGGCCGGGCGCAGGTGCGGGCGGTGTGGCAGCACGAAGCGCATGGGCTTGACGATGTGTGGCGCCTTGGCCAGCAGCACTTCACGTTCAGCCAGCGCTTCGCGTACCAGGCGAAACTCGTAGTGCTCTAGGTAGCGCAGGCCGCCGTGGATCAGTTTGCTGCTGGCCGATGAGGTGTGCTGGGCCAGGTCGTCCCTTTCGCACAGGAACACCTTGAGGCCCCGGCCAGCGGCATCGGCGGCAATGCCGACACCATTGATACCACCGCCGATCACGGCAATGTCGTAGCAGTCGGCGAGTGCTGGCTGGGACGAAACGGGCTGGGACACGGGCAAGGCCTCCTGAAACTGTTCATATCGAATATGAACATTAATGTTCGTTTCCGAAAATACTAGCGCAACAGGAGGGCCCTTGCCAGTCAGTTTTCATAGAAAAAACTGATCACATGGCAAGTAAATGAACATTAACGAAAATGCGCTTGAACCCTTCGCGCACCGAGTCGCCCGCAGATCGCGCAGCGCTCGATCTGAGGGCGTTACAGCCTGACGGCCGGTGGGGCGTTTACACCACTTCGATGCGGATCTTGTACTGGTTGAGCAGTTGAGTCAGGGCGGGGGCGGGGGCCTGGTCGGTCACCAGGCAATCCACCAGGCTGATCGAACCCAGGCGCACCATGGCGTTGCGCCCGAACTTGCTGGAGTCGGCGGCGAGGATAACCTGGCGGGCATTGGTGATGATGGCCTGGGATACCCGCACTTCCTGGTAGTCGAAGTCGAGCAGGCTGCCGTCCTCGTCAATGCCACTGATCCCTACCAGGGCGAAATCGACCTTGAACTGGTTGATGAAATCGACGCTGGCCTGGCCGACCACGCCGCCATCGCGGCGCACCGTGCCGCCTGCCACCAGCACCTCGAAATCATCCTTGGCCGCGAGAATGGCGGCCACATGCAGGTTGTTGGTGATGACTTTCAGGTGGTTGTGATTGAGCAGGGCCCGGGCGATGGATTCGGTGGTGGTGCCGATGTTGATGAACACCGAGGCATGGTCGGGTATTTGCCTGGCCACGGCCTCGGCGATGCGTTGCTTCTCGTCGCGCATCTGGTCGGCACGCATGGCGTAGGCGGTATTTTCGACGCTCGAATCGTAAGCGGCACCCCCGTGGTAGCGGCGCAGCAGGTTGAGTTCGGCTAACTGGTTGATGTCACGGCGGATGGTTTGTGGCGTCACGACGAACAGCTGCGCCATTTCCTCGATACTGACGTAACCGCGCTCTCGCACCAGTTCGAGGATTTGTTGTTGGCGTGGGGGCAGATTCATGGGCGGTCCTTTGGGGCTGCCGGACAAATTCTGCAATGATGCCGTAGGACGGAGACTACGGCCAGTGGGCTATGACGCATTGGCCCGGGCTGCGAACCGCGATGCCGCGATCCCATGGCTGGACCGCGGCATCGCTGAGGGTGCCTCAGGCGTCGTGATCTTCCCAATCGCGGGTGCGATCTACGGCCTTCTTCCAGCCGGCATACAGCTTTTCTTTCTGCGCTTCATCCAGCTGCGGGCTGAACTCGCGCTCGATGATGGCCTTGTCGCGCAACTCGTCCAGGCCGCACCAGAAGCCACAGGCCAGGCCCGCCAGGTATGCTGCGCCGAGGGCTGTGGTTTCACGCATCTTCGGGCGTTCCACGCAGGTGCCGAGGATGTCTGCCTGGAACTGCATGAGGAAGTTGTTGGCCACTGCGCCACCGTCTACGCGCAGTTCGGACAGGCGCTGGCCGCAGTCCTGTTGCATGGCGTCGAGCACGTCGCGGGTCTGGTAGGCGATCGACTCGAGGGCCGCACGAATGATGTGGTCCACCTTCACGCCGCGGGTCAGGCCAAACAGCGCGCCACGGGCATAGGGATCCCAGTACGGTGCACCCAGGCCGGTAAACGCCGGCACCAGGTACACGCCATTGCTGTCCTTGACCTTGCTGGCGAAGTACTCGGTATCCAGTGCGTCGTTGACGATCTTCAGCTCGTCACGCAGCCACTGCACGGTGGAGCCGCCATTGAACACGGCGCCTTCCAATGCATAGGCCACTTCGCCCCGGGGGCCGCAGGCAATGGTGGTGAGCAGGCCATGGGAAGACTTCACGGCCTGGCTGCCGGTGTTCATCAGCAGGAAGCAGCCGGTGCCGTAGGTGTTCTTGGCCTGGCCCGGTGCCACACACATCTGGCCGAACAGGGCCGACTGCTGGTCACCGGCGATACCGGCGATGGCGATGCCGCTCTTGGTGTGGCCGTACACTTCCGACGACGGCCGCACCTCAGGCAGCATCTGCCGCGGGATGCCCAGGATCTCCAGCAGTTTGTCGTCCCACTGCAGGCTGTGGATGTTGAACATCAGCGTGCGCGAGGCATTGGTGTAGTCGGTGACATGGACCTTGCCACCGGAAAATTTCCAGATCAGCCAGGTATCGATGGTGCCGAACAGCAATTCGCCACGTTCGGCCCGTTCACGGGCGCCTTCAACGTTGTCGAGGATCCATTTCAGCTTGGTGCCGGAAAAGTACGGGTCGGTGACCAGGCCCGTGGCTTCGCGAATGTAGTCTTCATGGCCATCGCGCTTGAGCTGGGCGCAGATCTCGGTGCTGCGGCGGCACTGCCAGACGATGGCGTTGTATACCGGGCGCCCGGTTTCCTTGTCCCATACAACGGTGGTCTCGCGCTGGTTGGTGATGCCCAGCGCGGCAACCTGCGCATGGCTGATGCCCGCCTGGGCCAAAGCTTCGACCATGGTCGCGCTTTGGGTGGCGAAGATCTCCATCGGGTCGTGTTCGACCCAGCCCGCCTGCGGGTAGTGCTGGGCGAACTCGCGCTGGGAGGTACCCACCACGTTGGCGTCACGATCGAAAATGATCGCTCGCGAACTGGTGGTGCCCTGGTCCAGGGCGATGATGTAGTTCTTATCCTGGGTGTCTGTCATGGTCGTAGGCCTTGCAAGAATAGGGGGTCAGGGCTGTGTGTGATGCCGCGATCAACTGGCTTGAGTATCGCCCTGGCGGTTGTCATTTGTCTCAGGGTGCTCGGCAGTTGCAACAGGCAGGTTGCGGGCGATCAGGCCGCGATAGGCCGCGGCGCCCACGCAGGCGCCAACGATCGGCGCGAAGATCGGCACCAGGAAGTAAGGAACGCTGCGCCCACCGGTAAAGGCAATTTCGCCCCAGCCCGCCAGGAATGTCATGAGCTTTGGACCGAAATCACGGGCCGGGTTCATCGCGAACCCGGTCAGCGGGCCCATGGCGCTGCCGATCACGGCGATCAGCAGGCCGATCAGCAGCGGCGCCACGGCGCCGCGGGGCAGGCCATTGTTGTCGTCGGTCAGGGCCATGATCACAGCCATCAGGATAGCGGTGATCACCACTTCGACCAGGAAGGCCTGGCCGGTGGAGAGCGAGGGGTGCGGGTAGGTGGAGAACACCGACGCCAGCTCCAGGCTGGCTTCGCTTCCGCGTAGTATGGCGTGCGCCTGTTCGAAATCGAAGAACAGGTTGCTGTATAGGGTGTAGACCAGTGCTGCACCACAGAATGCGCCGCACACCTGGGCCAGCATGTAGAAGGGCAGCTTGCGCTTGTCGAAACCGGCGAACAGGGTGAGGGCGATGCTCACGGCCGGGTTCAGGTGCGCGCCGGAAATGCCGGCGCTGAGGTAGATAGCCATGCTTACCCCGACACCCCAGATGATACTGATTTCCCACAGGCCGAAGCTGGCGCCCGCGACTTTGAGGGCGGCAACGCAGCCGGTGCCGAAAAATATCAGCAAGCCCGTGCCGAGAAATTCGGCCAGGCATTGGCTGGACAGTGTGGGTTGGCGTAGAGCAGTCGTCATGTATGACCTCGTTGTTTTTGTTGTGAGGCGCTTGGCGCTCGACAGCAAAGCTCGGTGTCCATCCCCATTGATACCGAGCAGGGAAGTGCACCTTTAACGTGCACCACGTATTCAGAAACGAAAAAATATAGACAAGAAACGCTGATGTCAAAGGTCGAAAGTGAACGACCAGTCACGAAATGGCCGCTAAAATCGGTTTCGGATGCCCGTGCCAGAGCTGCGCGATTGCGGTGCGCTGGCTGCCATGTGGGAATTGTCCTAAAGTAGCCGCCGAGCCGTCCCAGACCGGAGCCCCTGCATGACCCCCGCCCTAGACCTGTTGAAGAAGCATCGTGCCGAGCATCGCGTGCACAGTTACGAACACGACCCCAAGTCGGCGTCGTATGGGCTGGAGGCGGCAGAGAAGCTTGGGCTGGACCCGCAGCAGGTATTCAAGACGTTGCTGGCGAGCAGCGAGAAAGGCGAGTTGCTGGTGGCGGTGGTGCCAGTGGGAGGCACCCTGGATCTCAAGGCCCTGGCCCATGCTGCCGGGGTGAAGAAGTGCGAGATGGCCGACCCGGCGGCGGCGCAGCGCGCTACGGGCTACCTGGTGGGTGGAATCAGCCCGCTGGGGCAAAAGAAACGCCTGCGCACCTTCATCGATGATTCGGCGCAGAACTTTGCAACCATCCATGTCAGTGCCGGACGGCGAGGGCTGGAGGTGGAGTTGGCGGCCGCAGTGCTGGCCGAGCATACCCAGGGCAAATTTGCCGGCATTGGCAGAGGCTGAGAAGCTGGGGCTGCCGTGCAGCCCCAGCACCCTGTATCAGGTCGCCGAGCTGTAGCGACGAACCCCGTTCTCAAGGGGCGACAACTGCGCCGCAACGCTACCGGGTGCCGGGAACAGCACCAGGTGGTCGGCCTTTACCGCAATGCCGACATCGTCACCTACCTGCTGATCGTCATGGCTGGGGAATATCGCTTCCAGCTGGCTGCCGGTCGGCAACTGCAGGCGGTACAGGGTCGAGGCGCCGAGGAAGCTCTTGCCGACTATTCTGGCCTGCAGGGGGCTGCCTGGTGCATGCACGATATCGTCCGGGCGTAGCAGCACATCCACCGAGCTGCCCGCGGCCATGATGTAGGCGCGGTTACCCCGCAACTCGCCCAGTTCGGTGCTGACCGCTTCGTGGCTGACCATCTGGCCACGAATGAAATAGCCCTGGCCGATGAAGCTGGCAACGAACGGTGTCTGTGGCTCGTGGTACAGATTGTAGGGTGTGTCCCACTGTTCCAGGCGGCCCTCCTTGAACACCCCGACCTGGTCGCTGACGGCAAACGCTTCCTCCTGGTCATGGGTGACCAGAACGGCACTGGTGCCGCGGCTTTTGAGAATGTCACGCACCTCATGGCTCAGCCGCCGGCGCAGTTCCACGTCGAGGTTGGAGAACGGCTCGTCGAGCAGCAGCAACTGTGGCTCGGGGGCCAGTGCACGGGCCAGCGCGACCCGCTGCTGCTGGCCGCCAGACAGCTCATGCGGGTAACGCCCGCCCAGGCCAGCCAGCTTGACCAGCTCGAGCATTTCTTCGATGACTGCCGCCTGGCGGGGGTGCTTGGCAATGCCGAAGGCTATGTTCTGCGCCACGGTCAGGTGCGGGAACAGCGCGTAGTCCTGGAACACCATGCCGATGCGGCGCTTTTCCGGGGCCAGGGTGAAACCGGCTCGGGAAATTACCTCGCCCGCCAGTTGGACCTCGCCGTCGTGCACCGGCTCGAAGCCGGCGATGGCGCGCAGGGTGGTGGTTTTGCCGCAACCCGATGAACCCAGCAGGCAACCGATGTCGCCTGCGTTCAGGTGCAGGTTGAGGTTCTGGACGATGCGCTGGTCGCCGTAGCCGCAGGCGAGGTTGCGCAGGTTGAGCAGTAAGGGTTGACTCATGCGTGGTGGTAAGCCGGTTCGACAAGGAATTCGAGGAGGGCCTTCTGTGCATGCAGGCGATTTTCAGCCTGGTCCCAGGCGACGGACCGCGGGTCGTCGAGCAGGTCATGGCTGATTTCCTCGCCACGGTGGGCAGGCAGGCAGTGCATGAACAGGGCGTCGGGTGCCGCCAGGTCGAGCAGTTCGCGGGTGACCTGGTAAGGCGCAAAGTGCGCCAGGCGCCGTGCAGTTTCCTCCTCCTGGCCCATGGAAGTCCAGACGTCCGTGGTCACCAGGTGGGCACCGCTTACGGCTTGCTTGGGGTCGCGCACGATTTGCACGTGGTCACCGCCAATGGCCATGAAGCGTGGGTCAGGCTCGTAACCTTCCGGGCAAGCGATACGCAACTGGAAGTCAAACTGCCTGGCGGCCTCGATGTAGGAGTTGCACATGTTGAAGCCGTCGCCGATCCAGGCCACGGTCTTGCCTTGAATGGTGCCGCGGTGTTCGAGGAAGGTTTGCATGTCGGCCAGCAACTGGCACGGGTGCGACTCGTCGGACAGCGCGTTGATCACCGGCACGCGCGAGTTGGCGGCGAATTCGGTGAGGGTGCTGTGGGCATGGGTGCGGATCATGACCACGTCGAGCATGCTCGACAACACGATGGCGCTGTCGCCAATCGGCTCGCCACGGCCCAGCTGGGTATCGCGCGGCGACAGGAAAATGGCCTGACCGCCGAGTTGGATCATGCCGGCTTCGAACGACACACGGGTACGGGTCGAGGACTTCTCGAAAATCATGCCCAGCACGCGGTTTTTCAGCGGCTCGAACAGCACGCCTCGTTTGCGCAGGTCCTTCAGCTCGATGCCGCGGCGGATCACCCCGAGCAATTCGTCGGCGGTGAAGTCCAGCAGGGAGAGAAAGTGCCTAGCGCTCATGATTGACTACCTTATCTGCAACAGTATGCAGGTCGACCGTATGGTTTTTTTGACAACGGGAGTGACCTGCGGCGTAAGCCGCACGGGGGCGGACGAAAAAGGGAAAGGCGCAATACTATAAGTAAATGTCGCCTAAAGCCAAGAGGGGAAACAGCAGCCCGCCTGCAAAGACGTTGCAAGGCGTGTCTCTACCCATTGGGCTGTGCTGTTTTTTATTTGCTACAGCAGTTTGTACACGGCTTGCTGGCAATTTGGCAAATGGCTGTCGCAAATCGTGCCACTGATGTCGGTGGATTCACGCGGCGAAGCGCGCTGGCCGGGGTAGGGTGCGGGGCGCATAGTTTCAGCTCGTTCACTACCCAACAACAAGGCAGAGGCGGCCATGACCAAGACCCTGCATCACCGTGCGTGTCACCTGTGCGAAGCGATCTGCGGGCTCAACATCGAAATCAGCCATGACGACGCGGGGCGGGCGCAGATCAGCTCGATCAAGGGCGACCCCCACGACCCGTTCAGCCGCGGCCATGTCTGCCCCAAGGCGGTAGCGTTGCAGGATATTCAGAATGACCCGGATCGTTTGCGCCAGCCCCATAAACGGGTAGGGGAGCACTGGCAGGCGATTGAGTGGGATGAAGCGTTTACCCTGGCCGCCGACAGGCTGTGGGCGATCCAGCAGGCCCATGGGCGCAATGCCGTGGCCGTGTACCAGGGCAATCCCAGCGTGCACAACTACGGGTTGATGACCCACAGCAATTATTTCCTCGGCCTGCTGAAAACCCGCAACCGTTTCTCTGCCACATCGGTGGACCAATTGCCGCAGCACCTGGTCAGCCACCTGATGTACGGGCATGGCTTGCTATTGCCGATCCCGGATATCGACCATACCGATTTCATGTTGATTCTTGGCGGCAACCCGCTGGCCTCCAACGGCAGCATCATGACGGTGCCCGACGTGGAGAAGCGGCTCAAGGCCCTGCGCGCGCGCGGTGGGCGCTTGGTGGTGGTGGACCCGCGGCGCAGCGAAACGGCGGCCATGGCCGACCGCCATCTGTTCGTTCGCCCTGGGGGCGATGCGGCGCTGTTGTGCGGCCTGCTCAGCACGCTGTTCGACGAGGGCCTGACGCGGCGCTCGCACGTGCCGGTCAATGGTCTGCAGCAGGTTCGCGCGGCACTGGCGCCTCTCAGCGCCGAGGCCATGAGCGCGCTGTGTGGCATCGAGGCGGCCGAGATCCGGCAGTTGGCACGGGATTTCGCCGCCGCCGACAAGGCGGTGTGCTACGGGCGCATGGGCGTGTCGACGCAAACCTTCGGCACCCTGTGCCATTGGCTGGTGCAACTGATCAACCTGGTGACCGGCAACCTCGACCGTGTTGGCGGGGCGTTGTGTACAGAGCCGGCCGTGGACCTGGTCGCGACCACCTCGGGTGGGCATTTCAATGCCTGGCAAAGCCGGGTATCGGGGTTGCCCGAATACGGCGGTGAGCTGCCGGTGGCGGCCCTCGCCGAAGAAATGCTGACGCCCGGCGAGGGGCAGGTGCATGCCCTGGTGACGGTGGCCGGCAACCCTGTGCTGTCCACGCCCAACGGCCGCCAGCTGGACGCTGCGCTGGAGGGGTTGCAGTTCATGCTCAGCATCGACCTCTACATCAACGAGACCACACGCCATGCCGACTTGATCCTGCCCTCGACCTCGGCGTTGGAAAATGATCACTACGACAGCACATTCAACCTGTTGGCCGTGCGCAACATCACGCGCTTCAACCGGGCGATCCTGGCCAAGCCGCAGGGCGCCTTGCATGACTGGGAAATTTTCGTCGGGCTGGCGCAGGCCTATGCCAGGCGTGCCGGGCTGGAGATCAAGCCGACCGTGGCGCCCGCACAGATGATCGACCTGGCCCTGCGCAAAGGCCGCTACGGCGAGGCAACCGCCTGGCAGCTTTCCCTGGCCAAGCTCGATGAGCACCCGCATGGCCTGGACCTTGGCCCGTTGCGCGCCAACCTCGAGGCGCGCCTGGCCACTGCCAGCAAGGCGATCGAA